>CALZLQ010000053.1 GCA_945788385.1 uncultured Prevotellaceae bacterium | reverse complement strand
AGTTAAAAAGTCAGACGATACGGATTATCTGCACTTAGGTCAAAAACACCAGACGCATTTTGACCAAACAAGGAGCAAATTTTGTTAAAACCCAGTTCTTAAAATTTCAACCACTATGCCCCACTGCTATCACCCAACAAACACCCCACGCTACTCCGTAGAATGAGCCAGTATTTTGTCTGTATCCAACAAACCTGTAAAAACAGACATACAACCTTGACTATTAAATTGTTAATCAAAAAACGACAAGAAAACTATCAACACCATTTTGTAGTTTTTTTTGTAGGTTTCAACAAAAATGCTTTGTTCAATATCTACAAAAAAATGCGTCAAACGCATTTAAAAGAAATACCTTTCTCGCTGAAAATCAATACTCTTTTAAGTTTGAGCCACCTGCGGGACTCGAACCCGCGACCCACGCATTACGAATGCGTTGCTCTACCAACTGAGCCAAGGTGGCTTGTTATATCAGACACACCCCCCATTATCCTCCGCAAAGGTACAAATATTTTTTGGAAAATCCATCAAAGCAGAGGAAGTTTTTTTGTCTGATACAGCAAACTGTGTCAAAAACACTCAGAAATCATGCCCCAAAGCACACTCCTTATTGCCTTTTCGGCGGCTCAGACCGCTTTTCGCAATAGCCTCCTGACGTTCGTCCTGAGTCCATGAGTTCCACAACACAGTACACTGAGGGTAGTCAGCCCCAGCCACAAGTTCCTTCTCGGCTATAGTCAGCGAAGAGTACCACTTCTGATGCTCCACATCCTTCACCTCACTCTTGCAAGGGTGTGGACACGTTCCACACCTATGATTGTTAATGCATGCCATAATTATATAGATTTATAGATTGATTTAGAAAGATACTACTTAATCCCTCTCTTATTGAGAGCGGCAATATACTTGCGAGCATTAGCCCGATGCTCAGCCACGGTACAGGCAAAATTGTGCGTGCCAGAAAAATCCTCCTTAGCACACATATATATATATTCATGCTCTACGTGGTCAAGCACAGCGTCCAAGCCCACCTGCGAAGGCACACGGATAGGACCAGGAGGCAATCCCTTGTACAAATAAGTATTATAGGGCGAGTCATACTGCAGATGCTTGTTCAGCACACGACGAATAGAAAAATCACCAATGCCAAAAATCACCGTAGGGTCAGCCTGTAGCAACATACCAGTCTTCAGACGACGGTAATACAGACCGGCAATCATAGGTTTCTCAGCATCGTTAGCCGTTTCACTCTCCACGATACTCGCCAATGTCGACACCTCCAACTCCGTCAGCCCCCATTTCTTAGCCTTGGCCCTACGAGCCTCTGTCCAAAATACATCATGCTCGCGCGCCATACGCCCCAAGAGATCCTCAAGGCTTATCGTCCAATACACCTCGTAACTGTTAGGTATAAACATTGCCGGAACAGTCTGAGGAGTATAGCCATAACGGGCACACACCTCCTCATTAGCCAAAGCATCAGCGATACACGCGCTATCGAGCAACAACTGCTGAGCGATACGCCCCGCCATCTGGTTCATCGTACGCACCTCAGGCACCACAAGCCTCATAGGACTCTGCGCTCCCCCACGCAACCTGCGATACACCCCCCACAACGGCTCACCCGGTGCAATCTCATAACGCCCCGTACGCACCCCGTATCCAGCCCAAGTAAGCCAGTCCCACGCCATTGATGCAGAGAGCCTTACTTTGACACTCTCAGGAGAATCCTCAGGATATACATACAGTACCAAAGTTTCATCAGACTCATTGACAGACTTATTGAGCATCATCCATGCCCATACAGCAACGCCAAAAGCCACTATGCCAAGCACCAAAAGTGCCACAACAAGTTTCTTCATATATCAAACATTATTTATTTTAGACATCATCATACAAACTCTCCTACACACTACCTATCTTCAGAAAAACCTTGGTTTACTGCGCTGCGCCTCCTCAAACGACGAAATTTCCACAGGCTTAAATCCACGTCGCAGATCCTCTTGCTCGCAGCGAAGTTCATCAAAAGCAGCCACCCTGGTAGCCTCGTTGACAAAACGAAGAGCAAGCGGAGCATTCTGGCTCGCATCCTTTACCCAAATCACAGGACCATCATATACAGGAGCCAATTTCAAGGCCGTATGCAATGCACTCGTCGTAGCCCCACCAATCATCACAGGCAGAGATATGCCAGCCTCAGAGAGCCTATGCAGAGTCTGCGCCATATATTCCAAGCTCGGAGTAATCAAACCGCTCAGTCCAATCACATCAGGTTTCTCGCGCAACACCGCCTCCACGATCGACTCCGGCGGCACCATCACCCCAAGATCTACAATCTCGTAGCCATTGCAAGCCATCACAACCGATACGATATTCTTGCCAATATCATGCACATCACCCTTGACCGTAGCGAGCAAGACCTTGCCCACCGATGCAGCCTCACCACACCTCTGGGCCTCGATATATGGCTGCAAGATAGCCACAGCCCTCTTCATCGTCCTCGCCGTCTTCACAACCTGAGGCAAGAACATCTTACCCTCGCCAAACAGACGTCCCACGACATTCATACCCTCCATCAGCGGCCCCTCAATAATATCTACCGCACGCCCGTACTTGCCAAGCGCCTCATGCAAATCAGCATCAAGCGAGTCCGTCACGCCTCGCAGCAAAGCATCAACCAAACGCTCCTCCAACGACATCACCGCTACCCTCTCAGCCTTACCCACATCGGCAGCAGGAGCAGTCCTGTCCTTAGCCACGGCAGCCTCACGCGCCATAGCCATAGCAACATTTATCAGAGCCTCACTCGCCTCATGCGACGGACGCAACATCACCTCCTCAATAACCCCCAGCAAGCCCGGTTCAATATCCTCATACTTCACCTTAGGCGCAGGATTTACAATAGCAAAATCCATACCACGCCTGCAACCCTCATGGATAAACACAGCGTGCATAGCCTCACGAATAAAATTATTGCCACGAAACGAAAAACTCAGATTGCTCACACCTCCCGACACATGAACACCCGGCAGATGCTCCCTAATCCACTCCACGGCACGCAAGAAATCATAAGCATAAGCATCATGCTCATCAATACCCGTAGCCACGCTAAGCACATTAGGGTCAAAGATGATGTCACGCGCAGGCATACCCACCACCCCAGTAAGCAATCCATACGCACGCTCCGCAATCTCACAGCGGCGAGCAAAATCAGTAGCCTGCCCCACCTCGTCAAAAAGCATCACAACGACAGCCGCCCCCATACGCATAATCTCCCTCGCACGAGCCACAAAGACCTCCTCACCCTCCTTGAGCGAAATACTATTGACGATACACTTGCCCTGCACACACTTCAAACCAGCCGAGATTACCTCCCACGAACTCGAATCTATCATCACAGGGCAACGGCAGATATCAGGCTCTGCAGCAATCAGCTTGAGAAAAGTCGTCATCTCACGCTTTGCATCAAGCAAGCCATCGTCCATATTAATGTCAATCACCGCAGCCCCAGCCCCAATCTGCGCACGGGCTATCAAGAGAGCCTCATCATAAGCCCCCTCTCCAATCAAACGCAAAAACTTGCGCGAGCCAGCCACATTACACCTCTCCCCAATCTTATACAGATGCAGCCCCATATCCCCCACAGCCACAAGCGGTTCAAGTCCGGCCAACGACAAAGACACGTCTCCGTCACCACGAGCCTGACGCTCCCCACGCAAAGGCGAATCCGGCAACACATCCACGAGCCTGCGCAACTCAGCGATATGTTCAGGCGTAGTACCACAACAGCCACCTATCATATCTACCAATCCAAGTTCAAGCATCACGCGAGCATCAGCGGCAAACATCTCAGGAGTCTGGTCGTAAAGCCCCAAAGCATTAGGCAACCCCGCATTAGGATGACAAGTCACAAACCTCCCTCCAGCCCTCTCTGCCAAAACCTTAAGCACCGGAAGCATCTCCCTCGCCCCAAACGAACAGTTCAAACCCACCGACAGCACATCAGCATGCCCCACACTGACGAGAAAAGCCTCTACAGTCTGTCCGCTAAGCAAATGCCCCGCCGCATCATTGACCGTCACCGAGAGAAGCAGCTCAGACCTTCGTCCCACGAGCGAGCAAGCCTCCTCATACGCACAGAGAGCAGCCTTGGCATTGAGAGTATCAAAAATAGTCTCAAGCAAGATACCGTCCACCCCCTCCTCCAAGAGCACTGCCATTTGCTCCACGTAAGCCTCCTTCAGCACATCAAACTCTATAGCCCTATAGTCAGGACGCTCCACATCAGGGCTTAGAGACAAAGTCTTGTTAGTAGGCCCCACCGTAGCCACCACATAAATCTCACGACCCACTCCCTCGGTATACTTCGACTTATAAGTTTCCACAGCCTCACGCGCCAAACGCACCGACCTACGATTCATTTCACGCACATAATCCTCACAAGCATAATCCGCCATCGACACCCTGTTAGCCGAAAACGTATTGGCCGTAATAACATCAGCCCCAGCCTCCAGATAACGCAAGTGAATATCCCTAATCACATCAGGTCTCGTTAGCGAAAGAATATCATTATTTCCAGCCATCAAAGTCCGACACGCACGAAACAAGTGACCGCGAAAATCCTCCTCCCTAAGCCCCAGGGACTGAATCACAGTCCCCATAGCGCCATCAAGCACCAAAGGCTTCACACCACCAAAAGCATCCCTAAGACTCATTTTTCAATAATAGCGAAATTCTCAATATGGTTATCAATATATTCAGCCACGAGAGCCGTCACCTCCTCCTCCATCTCCACAAATTCATCATCAAGCTCATCAGCCTCAGGGTATTTCTCAAACATAGCCATGAACTCCTCGTCCGAGC
This sequence comes from uncultured Prevotellaceae bacterium, assembly GCA_945788385.1. Classification (GTDB taxonomy): domain Bacteria; phylum Bacteroidota; class Bacteroidia; order Bacteroidales; family Bacteroidaceae; genus Physcousia. Next base: position 3,312 of record CALZLQ010000053.1, on the reverse strand, counting down.
AATCCCTCTCAATTTCCCCGCCATGAGCCTCATAAAACTTACGGCCGCTATACACCAACTTAGAAAAAGGCTTGACCCCCCAAAGCCTCATAGCCTTGGCAAAAGGATTCAAAAAGATAAAACGCCCATAACCATTGTGAATCAGCTGCACATGCCCCCCATCCATCACCTCATCACGATAAATACAATAAGCCAGCAACGTGATTTGGTCAGCATTCAGCCCTGTCATTGACCCAGCATCAAGCACCCCGCCGATACCCTCCATTATAGCAGAGCGAAACAACTCCACAAACTCATCCATGCCCCTAGCAGCAGCCTCTATCACCTCACACTCCTTAATACAGATATCCATAAAACAACAAACAAATCATTTATACATCGCTCTGCGAGCCACATCCTTCAACTCGCGCTCCCTCTCACACGCACGCTTGTCATACTCCTTCTTACCCCTCGCAATAGCAATATCAAGCTTGGCCCTACCCTCATCGTTGATATACAACAACGTCGGCACGATACTAAACCCCGGCTGCTTACACACAGACTGAATCTTACGAATCTCCCTACGATTAAGCAGCAACTTACGCTCACGCCTCTCCACATGATTGTTATACGAGCCCTGCTCATAATGCGCCACATACATATTCTTCACCCACACCTCACCATTGTTTATATAGCAGAACGTATCCACCAGCGAAGCCTTACCCTGACGAATACTCTTTATCTCCGTACCCGTCAACACAATACCCGCCGTATACACATCCGACAGCGCGAAATCAAACGAAGCACGCCTATTCTTGATATTGACCGTCTTACTCTTTACCAACTTTTTTGCCATAATACATATACAAAAGGGCCACAAAGCCACAAACTATTCCCAAAAGTAATTTAAAAATCTCAAATCACCACAAATATTAAAGAAATCTTTGCACAAAAACACAAAAAACACACAAAACACTTGTATCAGTGCGTAGAAATGACTATTTTTGTGTTCAGAAAAAACCGTTTAGTTGTACCTGACGCAACAAGACAACAAGACAACAAAAACAATAAAACAACCAAAAATCAGTTAAACAGTATGGTTTATTCACACGAAGTACAGAACATGTGTTGCGTGGCCAAAGGTCCCAACCATGGACCTGCTCCAATCCCAGAAGAGGGCAAGTGGATTCAGGCAAAAGAAATCAAAGACATCTCAGGCCTCACACACGGTGTAGGATGGTGCGCACCCCAGCAAGGCGCATGCAAGTTGACACTCAACGTCAAGGAAGGCATCATCGAAGAGTGTCTCGTCGAGACCATCGGCTGCTCAGGCATGACCCACTCAGCTGCCATGGCATCAGAGATACTCCCAGGCAAGACAATCCTCGAAGCCCTCAACACCGACCTCGTATGCGACGCCATCAACACCGCCATGCGCGAGCTGTTCCTGCAGATTGTATACGGACGTACCCAGTCAGCCTTCTCAGAGGGCGGTCTTATGATAGGTGCAGGTCTCGAAGACCTCGGTAAGGGTCTCATCTCCCAGACCGGTACACTCTACGGCACCAAAGTCAAAGGCACACGCTATCTCCAGCTCACCGAAGGCTACATCAACAAGATGTACCTCGATGCCAACGACCAAGTATGCGGTTACGAGTTCGTACACATGGGCAAGTTTATGGACGCCATCAAGAAAGGCGTACCCGCCGACGAAGCCCTCAAGAGTGTGACAGGCACATACGGACGTACAAAGCCCGAAGACGGAGCCGTCAAGTCAATCGACCCACGTAAGGATTAAAAGAAATAGGAGGAACACAAATATGATAAGAGAAGTAAAATTCGAGTCACAAGACCGTCGTATCAAGCAGATACTTGCATGCCTCAACTCACACGGCATCGCATCTATCGAAGAGGCCAACGAAATATGCGAAGCAGCAGGACTCGACCCATACAAGACCTGTGAAGAGACCCAGATGATCTGCTTCGAAAACGCCAAGTGGGCATACGTAGTAGGCACAGCCATTGCCCTCAAGGAGAAAGCCAAGGACGCAGTAGAAGCAGCCAACTACATCGGCGAGGGACTGCAGTCATTCTGCATCCCAGGCTCAGTAGCCGACGACCGCAAGGTAGGTATCGGCCACGGTGAGCTCGGCGCACGTCTGCTTTCACCCGACACCAAGTGCTTCGCTTTCCTCGCAGGCCACGAGTCATTCGCTGCTGCAGAAGGCGCCATCAAGATAGCCCAGATGGCCAACAAGTCAAGACCAGCCGACAAGCCACTGCGCTGTATCCTCAACGGTCTCGGCAAGGACGCAGCCATGATTATCTCACGCATCAACGGCTTCACCTACGTGCAGACCAAGTTTGACTACTTCACAGGCGAGCTCCAGATTGTCAACAAGACCGCATACTCCAACGGTCCTCGCGCAGCCGTAAACTGCTACGGAGCTGATGACGTACGCGAAGGCGTAGCCATCATGTGGCACGAAGACGTAGACGTATCCATCACAGGCAACTCTACCAACCCCACACGCTTCCAGCACCCCACAGCAGGTACATACAAGAAAGAGCGCGTACGTGCAGGCAAGGCATACTTCTCAGTAGCCTCAGGTGGTGGTACAGGCCGCACCCTACACCCAGACAACATGGCTGCAGGTCCCGCATCATACGGTATGACCGACACCCTCGGCCGCATGCACTCAGACGCACAGTTTGCAGGTTCTTCTTCAGTTCCCGCACACGTAGAGATGATGGGCTTCCTCGGTATCGGCAACAACCCAATGGTAGGTTGCACCGTAGCATGCGCCGTACAGGCTGACCTCTACCTCAACAAGAAGTAAACAGACTGACAGTTAGTCACAAATATCTACCTCCCATAATCCTTCAGCGATTATGGGAGTTTTTTGTATCTAAAAGAAATGGGGATTTATATTATTACCATCCGCTAAACACAAGTAATTCACTACGTGAGAATCCATCAAAGCGGACAAACTTATGGAATACCTCCAGCTTCTTATTCTTCACCGTCAGGAAAATACCATTGTTGTATCTAGACAGTTCAATGGATAAGACGAATCTCCTGCTCGCTCAGACCCGTGGCACTACAGATGTCTCCAACGTTCATCCCCATTGACTTCAACTTACGAGCTATGTCAATGGCCTTGTTCTGCTCCCCCTTCGCGAGACCCTCTTCAAGGCCTTCTGCACGACCCTCTACGCGACCTTCTGCTCGCCCCTCTTCACGGCCTTCTGCGCGACCTTCTGCGCGACCCTCTTCGCGGCCTTCCATCTTGGCTGTGTCGAGCACATCGTTCTGCACCATGATGTCGTCCA
>CALZLQ010000052.1 GCA_945788385.1 uncultured Prevotellaceae bacterium | reverse complement strand
AAGGCTGCCTGCTCTCCTACGCAGTGGGACTTTCGAAACCGTTCGAAAGTATTCGAAACCGTTCGAAAGTTTCGAGGTTGTTCGAAAGTATTCGAGGTTGTTCGAAAGTAGTAGACAGTTGTTGTTTTAAGAAAGTCGGGTACTTTTTAGTATCTTGCGTATAATGAGTTTTTTTGTCTTGTTTGGTCAGACGATGGAATTTTTGGCTGTATTGTTGTAGTTGTGGGATATTTTGTGTAATTTTGCGTACGGAAAATTATTTATTATTGTTTGACAGTCATTTGTTGAGATGAAGTTTATAGGTAGCTATGTGTTTAGATCGATGTGTGCATTGCTTATCGGTCTTTTGCTTATTGTCAAGGCTAATGAGATGCCTGTGGTGTTGGTGATGTTGATTGGTGCATTATTTTTGCTCCCGGGCTTGATAAGCGTGTGTGTCTACCTGTATAGCTTTTTCAAGACTGATGCTGTAGTGAAGCCTTCATTTCCTTTAATGTCTATAGGCAGCATCTTTTTGGGTGGTTATTTGATTGCGTACCCGGAGTCTTTTGTGACTTATCTTGTGGTGCTCATTGGTATCATTCTTACCTTGGCGGGGATAAGTCAGTTGTCTACTATGGTTGCGAATAGGCGTATTACTCCTTTCTCGTGGTTGTTGATGCTCATGCCATTAGTGCTTGTCGGTGTGGGGATGTACTCTATTATGTATAGCCGTGATGCTGCTGCGTTGCCCTTTAAGATTATTGGGTTTACTTTACTGTATTATGGTATATCGGACTTGTTTTTGGCGTTGCGTACTCGTCATTATAGCTCGATTTATGCCAGGCAGCAGGCTAAGAAGGAGGAGGAGGAGCGTCGCAGACGTGAGGCTGAGTATGTTGAGTTTGAGGTAATCAATACTAATGAGAACAGCGAGGAATAGCTTCCCTTTGCAAAAAAAACTTCTGATGTCGAATAGAATTATTCATCTCATATTTTTGGTATGTATCGTTGCGCAGTGCGCTCTCGCTGGCATACCTGAGGGTTATTATAATAAGGCTCATGGCAAAAAGAAGGCGGAGCTGAAGGCTGCGATGAAGTCAATCATCGGAGAGCCCAAGGTTTTGGATTATGGTAGTGGTGCAGGCAAGACTTGGTCTGGTTTTTATTCGACTGACCGCTATAATGGAAATCAAGTGCGTGACCGTTATAGCAATGAGGTATTCTATTTTAGAAATACGGATAATGCCCAATCTGCGAGTGCCCCTACGGGTATGAATATAGAGCATTCCTTTGCTAAAAGTTGGTGGGGTGGGGCGCAGAACAAGGCGTATAAGGATTTGTATAATCTGATGCCTTGTGAGCAGAGGATAAACAGTAGCAAGAGCAACTATGTGATGGGCAAGGTCACAAAGGTCAATACCGATAATGGCTGCACTAAGGTTGGAGATACCAGCGTGGACGGAGAGTCGTTCAAGGTGTGGGAGCCTGCGGATAAGTGGAAGGGTGACTTTGCAAGGACATATTTCTATATGGTCACGACGTATAGTGACTTCACATGGACTACGGAGGGGGTCAATATGCTCGAATCCAATGAGTGGCCTACGCTGAAACAATGGGCATACGAGCTGCTGCTTGAGTGGAGTAGCAATGACCCGGTTGACGATATCGAACGTGAGCGAAACGAGGCTGTGTATCAGATACAGGGCAATCGCAATCCTTTCGTGGATTATCCCAATCTTGCCGAGTATATATGGGGTGACAGTATAGAGTATGCATTTAGTGTGGACAGCTCTTTGCCAGACAACCCTGATACTCCTGAGGAGGACACGTTTGAGGCGTATGAGGCAGACGAGATAGTGAGCAGCATTTACTCATGCCGCTTTGATGCAAGGTGGGAAAGGTATAGGGATGGTGCAACGTACAGCCTTGATGTTTATACAAAGAACGAGAGCGGAGAGAAAACTTCTTTGAAAGGCTTCCCTGTGGAGACGAAGGAGACTTCGTATCGCGTGAAGGAGGGAGTGAAGCCGTCTACGACTTATTATTACCAAGTGCAGGCTTACTTGGACGGAGAAGAAATTGCCACGAGCAACGAGGTAAGGGTAGATTTCCCTGCATATACCCCTGTGTTTACTGTTTCGCCCGAATTTGTCAGCATTACTGCCAAACCAAACAGTCCAAGTGCTCCAACCGAGATAAAGGTGACGATGATGCACACCGAAACCAATGTGGCAAACGCGGTAGTGGAAGGACCATACGAGATTTCTGCCACAGAGGATGGCGCGTGGGGCGAGGAGTTGACACTCTCGGGCAGCAACTCAAGTTTGTATGTGCGTCTTGCATCGCAGCAGAAAGAGGGAGAGTACACGGGCTTGCTGATATTGGATACTCAGGGTATGGATGGGATTGATGTGCCCTTGACAGCAAGAGTCGCTACGGAGCTTGCGTTCTTTGAAGATTTTGAGAAAGGCTCCAAGGGCTCCTATGCAGAGGCGGAGGTGAGATGTACCGCAGCGACTTGGCTAATGAAAGATGCGCTGATTGGCAAGGACGTCCGGGCTGAGGAAGTCTATTCGGCAAGGATAAAGAGTGGAGGATATATTGAGATGAAGGACGACAAGACGCAAGGTTGCGACTCGTTGTGGTTCTACGCAGGCAATTATAATAGTGACAAAGGTGTATTATTGACCGTAAGTTATAGTCTCGACGGCGGAGAGAATTGGACTGCGGTAATCACGGACCAGAGTCTGGAGGGCTGGGAAAGATACGGGTATGAGATAAAGAAAGAGGGTAGTATACGCCTGAAGTTTGAGGTAAGCGGTACGTCAAGCAAGCGAATCAATGTAGACAACATACAGATGAGCGACTACGATGCCGATACCAGAGTTGCCGATATTCTCGAAAGAGGCCATGCAAAGACAGACGGGAAAGTCTACGACCTGACTGGGCGAAGGATAGACAGCACAAGAGAAAGAGGCCTGTACATCGCAGACGGTAAAAAGCATGTGCGTCCATGAGGTATTTCATGACCTTGGCCTACGACGGCTCGGCATATCATGGCTGGCAGATACAGCCACATAGCGTGAGTGTACAAGAGCAGATACAGAACGCATTGTCCACGCTGCTGCAAAAAACAGTAGAGATAGTAGGGGCGGGGCGTACCGATACAGGAGTGCATGCCAGTAAAATGGTGGCACACTTTGATCTCGACGAAACGGACTCCATAGATTGCGGGCAAATGGTGTATAGGCTAAACAAGATTCTGCCTCGCGACATAGCCATACAGCGTATAGAGCCCGTTGGCGATGAAATGCACGCAAGATTTTCAGCCGTGAGCAGGACCTATCACTACTATGTGCATACGAGCAAGAATCCATTCCTGCGTCATTATAGTTGGCAAGTGTATGGTAATCCTGACTTTGAGTTGATGAACCGGGCAGCCGAGACTATCAAGGAGTATAAAGACTTCACATCGTTCTCCAAAGTGAATACAGATACCAAGACCAATGACTGCACCATTTCAGAGGCTCATTGGGACAAAGTCGGAGACGGACAATGGAGATTTACAATCACGGCAAACCGATTCCTGCGAAATATGGTGAGGGCCATCGTTGGTACACTTATGGAGGTAGGGCGAGGGAAAATGAGCATAGAGCAGTTGCGCAATGTCATAGAAGCAAAAGATCGCTGCCGCGCAGGAGATAGCGTGCCAGGCAACGCCTTGTTTCTCGTAGATGTGAAATATCCTATATCAGAAAAATAAATACGAAGAGCCCCGATGTGGATAATATTTGCCTTTGTCAGCGCAGCATTGCTCGGATTCTATGACGTGTTCAAGAAAAAATCCTTGAAAGGCAACGATGTAATGACTGTATTGTTGCTCAACTGCCTTTTCTCAAGTCTGCTCTTTATCCCCACAGCATGGCACGAACCCTTTGGAGGCTACGAGGTACAAAAGTGGATAGTCCTGAAAGCAATCATCGTCCTGAGCTCGTGGATATGCGGATACTTCGCAATGAAACATTTGCCAATCACCATAGTAGGCCCCGTCAATGCCACGCGCCCTATATTAGTCTTAATAGGTGCGCTATGCGTGTTTGGTGAAAAACTCAACGCATGGCAATGGTCAGGTGTGGTATGCGCCATGACAGGCTTGATGCTGCTCAAGCGCGGCGGCAAGAAAGAAGGCATAGACTTCATGCACAATCGCTGGATACTCTGCCTCGTGGCAGCCGCAATCCTTGGAGCACTGAGCGGACTCTATGACAAATACCTCTTGTCGCCAGAGGAAGAAGGAGGTCTCGGCTTGCCCAGACTCACGGTACAGGCATACTTCAATTTCTACCAGCTCGCCATAATGACGCTACTTGTGATAGCGCAACGATACGGACACACCGCAATCACAGGCAAAGCCACACACTTTGAGTGGAGATGGTGGATACCCCTAATCAGCATATTTATATGTATGGCCGACGTCGCATACTTCTATAGCCTGAGCTTGGACGGAGCGATGATAAGCGTGGTCAGTATGGTGAGGCGAGGCAGCGTAGTAGTGAGTTTTATGGTAGGAGCATTCCTATTTCATGAGAAAAACATTATGAGCAAGGCATTAGACCTGCTCCTTGTATTGATAAGCATGGTATTATTATATATAGGTACGATATGATGAAAAAATATATTCTGACACTCCTCACAGGCACGCTGTGCTCAACCCTCGTGGCCCAGACCCCACAGACAAAGATGAGAGACATATTCGCGCAAGCACCAGACAGCATATTCGCCATGCTCAGCCACAACAACAAGCTCGACCTCATAGACTTTGCCGAGGCCAATATGGAAGCACGAGTACGCAATATCCTGGACGAAGACGTAATACTTGAGCAGCTCACCGAAGACTATATGTCGCTATGGATAGCAAAGGACTGTAATGTAGAGATAAAGATGTTGCCTACATCGCAGTTGCTCGTAAACAAGACCTACTCAGGCCCAGGGCTTGACAGCGAAGTAAGGCTCTACGACACACAATGGAACCTCCTCCGAGTAGTGCCCCGCCCCGACATAGACCGATTTATGACAGAGCCAAACGAAGACGTAAAAGTCGAAGCCACGGTGCTGCCACTCATTAGCGCAAAACTCTCTCCCGACAATTACAGCATAACATGGACGCTGCAAAGTCGGGAAATGACCAAAGAGACCAAGAAAAAGGCAGAGAAATGCCTGCAAAGCGTAGTCGAAGACAGCCTGGCGCTATGATGCCCAAATCCACTTGTTCAAATCCTTTGACTTCTCCACAGCATTCTCGATAGCATCATCGAGATTGTGGTAGAAGTCTATGCCAGTGAGACTCTCAAGCTCGTCAATAGACTTGGTGTACGCCTTGACATTAGTATCCTGGTTACGCTCATGCTTAGCCCAAAAACCAATAGCCTGATACGTATTGTCACTGTTGTACTTGAGAACAGCCATAAAGAAATAAGCAGGCACAGGTATATTGCAGCGAGCATCATCAATAAAAGGCTTGGTCACCAGATCAGTCTTCCGGGTAGAGCCACCCTTGACAATAAACAGATACTCATTGCCCCTGAGAGCCTTGCCCCAAGCATTGACCCTATTTTCGAAATTTAGCCATATACCACCGCCAGGGGCACTCCCATTGAAGTCAGAGCGTTGAGGATGCACATTGCTCAGATAGAAAGTCTGTCCGTTAGCACTTTGTGAGCAAAGACGGTCATTGGAATTGACGATATGCCCACGATCATAACCATTGTTCCAATGGTCAGCCAAAGTAGTGCGAAAAGCAGCAGGAATGACACTGTCCTCCTGAAAAGGGTCAGAATTCCACCACTGCCCCTTCCACTGTGCGCCATTACGCCAGGAGCTGCGGTCATAACTCTTCTTGTTGTTGCTCGCGTTGATATAGTAAGCCGACCAACGCTGGCATCTGAGCTCCTTGTCCCATTCAAGGCAATAATTAATCACGACATTGCCCTCAGAGTTCGTATAGTAATGTACCACAAACATACTTGGGTCGCTGATAGCAGGCACCTCGCGACGCCCAGCATAAACCATAGCATCATCACCGATAAGCGAATACGGCGTGTCAGCCTTAGTAGTAGCAGACGGCACTATAGGCTCATCATCGCCGCAAGAAAAGAAAGCAAGCGAAGCGGCAAACAAGAAAAGGCTCAAATATTTTTTCATAAAGGTAGTAATAAGAAGTGGTTAAGGTTCCGATTTGGGCAAATGCCAGATTCGGCTTAAAAAGACAAAGAAGTGTGACGGGGAATACCAATCACACTTCTTTATTTCGCCCTCTCACAGATAGAGATGACAGAATTACTTACGAGTGCGAGCGTAGCGGCTCATGAACTTGTCTACGCGACCAGCAGTGTCGACAAGCTTGCTCTTACCAGTGTAGAAGGGGTGAGAAGAGCTTGAGATTTCAAGCTTGAATACGGGATACTCCTCGCCCTCAAACATAACAGTCTCAGTAGTCTTGGCAGTAGAACGGCTCAAGAACATGTCACCGTTGCTCATGTCCTTAAATACGACAGGACGGTAATTCTGTGGATGCAGATCTTTCTTCATTTTATATTTGAATGTTTTATACCCCCGAATCTTCTACTAAAGCAGAAGTGGATAAGGGGCTCGTTAGTAATTTGCGGTGCAAAGGTACGAAAATAAATTGAGATACAAGCACGTAAGCAATAATATTTTGCTGTCGAGCCACAAAAAAGACCACTGAGCCGCAAAACCCAGTGGTCAAATATCATCAATTCGCTACTGTCCCGATTCGGGATTGTAGCCAAATCATTGCCGACAATCACTTGGCATAGTAAACCGTAATCTTTTGGGGACGAAGCTGCACGCCGCCCTTCTTCTCCTCATTATAGTTGTTGTAGACCGCAGTATTGCCCTCGACAGAGAACGTCGCCGTCTCATTGCCGACATAGCTTGTACCATTGTACAAGTCGCACTCCATGACAATCTTCGCGATAGTCTTGTTGGCAGAGAAAGTCAGCGTATTGCAAGCATAGACACGGAAACCCTTTGTCGCAGCGTAATAAGTAGGAGCAGTCGTACCCTCGCCCTTGGCAAGAGAAACAGTAGTACCATCGCTAAAGCTGAAAGACATACCGTCAACGCCAGCCTTGTCATCAAGGCCAAGCTCCTCGACCACCATAGTCACACCCTCAGAGCCAGCAGCCACGGCAGCGTTCGTCAGAGTCACCGTCGTACCGTTCACAGAGACAGCCCCGTCACCAGAAGGCTCAGTAGTGCCGGGCTCGTCACCCCCAGGGGTGTCACCACCCCCAAGTTCGACAATCTCCACAGAAGCATTCTTAATCTCAGGAGTGTCGCCATAACGCATGATCTGCCCCGTAATCTTGACCTTGGAGCCAACCACGAACTCAGTCACACCAGCAGGCAGGTCAGCCCAATAAGCCTCAAAGACCTCGCCTCCATCCTTGGTGTCAGCCATCCAGAACGACTGCTGGTTGCGGCTCACATCGCCAACCACCTTCGTGATATAGCCCACCACAGTATAAGTCTCGGCAGTCGAAGCCTTATCGTCAAGAGCAAGAGCTATATTGCGAGCCTCGGCACAAGTCACCTCACTCCCCGGAGTGACCTCACCCCCAGGCTCGTCAGCACCGCCCACATCGTTGAGCTTCAGAATCTTGCTGTTCTGCCCAATCTGGAAAGCACCGTTATACTGGTCGATAGTACCCTCGATAAGCACCTTGTCGCCCACCTTGATTTGGTCATTCGCCGTAAAATTCTCACCATTCAGGTAAAGACCATTGTAGACATAAAACTGCCCCGTAGTGCTCTTCGTGTCATTGATATAGTACTGCGCGCGAGTATACTTTGACACATCAAGCGACTTGATGCTCGAAATCACAGCCTCCACCACCACCGTAGTGCCCTTGGCAGTACTTTCGTTCTTCCCGATAAAGTCAACAAGGCCAGCTACGTTGTAAGGGTCAGCCAAAGTACCGCTACCCTTAGGCGTAACAGTCTCACCCCCAGGCTCGTCAGCACCGCCCTCATCGTTGAGCTTCAGAATCTTGCTGTTCTGCCCAATCTGGAAAGCACCGTTATACTGGTCGATAGTACCCTCGATAAGCACCTTGTCGCCCACCTTGATTTGGTCATTCGCCGTAAAATTCTCACCATTCAGGTAAAGACCATTGTAGACATA
>CALZLQ010000051.1 GCA_945788385.1 uncultured Prevotellaceae bacterium | reverse complement strand
CCCTCATAGGCAAGGGGGCAACACTTTGGCTCTACGCATGGTTAGGAATAGCGGCCGTCATGCTCACAATCATAGACTTTGAGAATGGAGAGTTGCTACTAGAGATGCTGCCCATGCTGGCTTTCCTACCAATACATTTCGTATGCTGGTACAGGATGAAGCGCATAGACAAAGGCAAGGCACTCAATGGTGTGCTTGCCCTGAGTGCCTTGTCAATATCATTGTTCGCTCTGATGGTTTCGTCCTGTCTGATTTTTAACTAAGACTATTCTTGCAACTTGCGATAACGTATGCGCTTGGGTTCTTCGATGCCCAAGCGTTTGCATTTGTTCTGTTCGTACTCGCTATACGTACCCTCGAAGAAGTATACCTCTCCGTTGCCCTCGTAGGCAAGAATATGGGTGCATATACGATCCAGGAACCATCGGTCGTGGCTGATTACCACGGCACACCCTGCAAACGCTTCTAGGCCCTCTTCGAGTGCCCGCAGAGTATTGACATCAATATCGTTGGTAGGCTCGTCAAGCAAAAGCACGTTGCCCTCCTGTTTCAAAGCGATAGCCAGATGCAAGCGGTTGCGTTCACCTCCTGAGAGCACACCGCACTTCTTCTCCTGGTCTGCGCCTGTAAAGTTGAAACGGCTCAAGTATGCACGGGTATTGATGTCGCGACCACCCATACGGATAAGTTCCGTACCTTGACTCACCACCTGAAATACGCTCTCATCGGCCTTAATATCCTTGTGGCTCTGATCTACATAGGCGAGCTTGACAGTCTCGCCCACCTCAAACGTGCCTGCATCGGGTTTCTCCAGACCCATTATCATGCGGAAGAGCGTAGTTTTGCCCGCGCCATTAGGTCCTATCACTCCTACTATGCCGTTTGGAGGAAGCATAAAGTCGAGATTCTTGATGAGCAACTTGTCTCCGTAAGACTTGCACACGCCTTTGGCCTCAATGACCTTGTTGCCAAGTCTTGGACCATTGGGGATAAAGATTTCGAGCTTCTCCTCGCGCTCTTTCTGCTCCTGGTTGAGCATACTTTCATACGATTTGAGTCGTGCCTTGCCCTTGGCCTGACGTGCCTTGGGAGCCATACGCACCCATTCGAGCTCGCGTTCGAGGGTCTTGCGACGCTTGCTTGCCACCTTTTCCTCCTGAGCCATACGCTTGGTTTTCTGGTCGAGCCAGCTACTGTAATTACCCTGCCATGGGATTCCCTCGCCACGGTCGAGCTCAAGTATCCATCCCGCGACATCATCGAGGAAATATCGATCGTGTGTGACACAGATGACAGTACCCTCATATTGCTGCAGATGCTGCTCCAACCAGTCTATCGACTCTGCATCAAGATGGTTGGTAGGCTCGTCGAGTAGGAGCACATCGGGCTGCTGCAAGAGCAGACGGCACAAGGCTACACGGCGACGCTCACCTCCCGACAACACGCCACACTTCTGGTCTGCAGGCGGACATCGCAAAGCGTCCATAGCACGCTCCAGACGGCTGTCGAGATTCCACGCATCGGTAGCGTCAATCACATCTTGCAGCTGCGCCAGACGGTCAAAGCAAGCTTGCATCTTGTCGGCATCTTCGTAGTATTCTGGCAAGGCAAGATTCTCGTTGATCTTGTTGTACTCATCGAGAGTATCCACTATGTTCTGCACTCCCTCGCGCACCACCTCAATGACCGTCTTGTCATCATCTAACTTGGGGTCCTGCTCGAGATAACCCACACTATATCCAGGACTCCACACCACCTCGCCAAGAGTAGGCTGTACCAAACCGGCGATAATCTTCATAAGCGTAGATTTACCCGCACCATTCAAGCCGATGATGCCTATCTTTGCTCCATAGAAGAAACTGAGATAAATGTTCTTGAGCACCTGTTTCTGATTCTGTTCGATGGTCTTGCTCACCCCCACCATCGAAAAAATAATCTTCTTGTCGTCTGCTGTTGGCATTTGTTTTCCTTTTGTTGTTTAGTCGTTTTGTCGGTCATTACGTCGGTTGGTAGCACAACTATCCACGCATACTACCATCCGCACCAGCAACCGTATATATTGTCTTCTGTCCTTTTATCTTCTGCCCTCCGATGTTCTTGAGGAGAGCCTTGACGGCCTTGCGCTCGACAGCCACGAAACTCCACGTCGGGAATATCCTGATCATTCCAATCTGGCTGCGGTCGAGCTGCCCCTGCTTGCCAAGGAAGCCCATGACGTCTACTTTGCCTATCTTATCCTTTTTGCCTCTTCCGATATAAAGTACTTCCCATTTCGAAGACGGCACTACCGAAACCTCTGGCACAGGAATCTCAGATATATGAGAATCGTCCTCGACAAACCTGTCGAGAGTCTCCTCAGGACCAAGTATGATGAAGCTGCGTCCCTGTCTATCCCAACGCGCCGTGCGACCATTACGATGGATATACGTATCCGCATTAGGAGGCAAATGATAATGTATGATATTCTGTACGTCGTCAATATCAAGTCCGCGTGCAGCAAGGTCTGTACTGACAAGCACATTGGCACTTCCGCTTTGGAAGCGGAACAAAGACCTCTCGCGGTCTTTCTGCTCCATAGCTCCATGAAACGCCGTTGCCATGAAACCTTTCCGCCTCAGGAAATCATATACCCTGTCTACCGCCTCACGATAGTTGAGAAACACTATGCTACGCTCCTCGCCACACCCACACAAGACGTGGGCAAGAGTATCGAGCTTATCCTTTTGTGGCGAACGCACTACACTTTGGCTTATACGCCCGGCATAGTCATCGTCAGCTCCGTCAAGGTAATCAAGACGCGCTACGTCGACTCCTACTCCCACATACCGGGGGATAAGCTCGCTATCCGTCGCCGAGAGCAAAATACGACGCTCCACGTTGGGCAGCACGGCAATAATGTCACTCATCTGCTGCTGAAAGCCCAACTCGAGCGATTTGTCAAACTCATCGATGACAAGCGTGCCCACCGACTCGGCAGTAAAGTTGGCTTTCTGCAGATGGTCAAGCACACGTCCTGGCGTGCCTACGACTATGCGCGGCATCACCTGCCTCAAGACGCGATGTTCCTCCATGGCCGGACGACCTCCATAAACGGCCACGGCACGCGCGGCACGACAAAGCCTCTGAACCACCTCAACAGTCTGAATGGCAAGCTCACGACTCGGGACCAAGATGAGCACCTCAGGCGAAGACACTTCAGTTCCGTCACGCAGCTGCTCTATGACGGGGAGCAGATAGGCAACAGTCTTGCCGCTGCCCGTAGGAGAGAGTAGCACAACATCGCTACCCTTTCGCATGACCTGCAACATGTCCTGTTGCATAGAGTTGAGGTCGCTTATCCCAAGGCCGTTTATATCGTAATTCATAAAAATCAATAGTTAATGCTGCTCCAACCGTCACGCAGGAAGAAATCTACCAAAAAATAAGTAGTCACAGAACACACCCATCCTACGAGCACAAACAGAGATATACGCCTTGCATACCACCACAGGTTGATGTCTTCCGCGCGCATCAATGCCAAACCTGCCACACTACCGATAGGCAGGAGCAAGCCTCCCACACTACCGCTGAGCGAGATGAGATGCCAATACTGCCCGTCCTCGACAAACGAGTTCTGATACACATCTGCCAACATCTCAGGGTTGACATCATACAGATGCACGCCCGCCATAACGAGAGCTATCGTATCGAGTACCGAACTAACGGCGCCCATCATGACACTAAAGGCATAGATATTGTGAATATGCGCATCGCACCACTCCGAGGCTATCTGCATGGCTCCTGCCTCAATCATCACGTCGACGCAGAGACAAAGCCCTACGACATACATGATAACCTGCAACACCTCATATTGCAAGCTACGGCCGAGCCCCACCTGCTGCGGCTGTTCGGTACGAATGCGCTTGATGTTGATAATCTCATTGAGCATCCACACCACTCCCAAGACACACAACGCACCCAAAAACGGAGGAAGAAGTGTGATACGATGGAACGAAGGGATAAACCACAACCCGAAGAATCCGAAAAACAGCAATATGCACTTCTGCCACCACTCAAGTACGCTGTCATCACCCCTGAAATCGTATGC
This sequence comes from uncultured Prevotellaceae bacterium, assembly GCA_945788385.1. Lineage (GTDB taxonomy): Bacteria > Bacteroidota > Bacteroidia > Bacteroidales > Bacteroidaceae > Physcousia. The sequence goes on along the minus strand of CALZLQ010000051.1, from coordinate 4,315 downwards.
AGGCCTGTCAAGGTCAAGACGGTCAGGCAACTGACGACGTATGAGGAAAGTTGGCACCACCATTGCGACCACAGCAGGCAAGAAAAGCGACAAAGAGAAGTTTGTGGCCGTCACGCTCTCCTTAGTCCAGACTATCAGGCTGGTGATGTCGCCAATCACTGTCCAGCAGCCTCCACACGTAGCAGCAATAATTACCGCCGCGCCAATATAACGGCGCTGCTTCTGGTTGCGCAGGAGCTTGCGTATGATCATCAGCATAAGCACCGTGATAGTCAGGTCATCAATACACGTGCTGAACACAAACGTAGTCAGCACAGTGAGCCACAACATCTGTGTGGTATTTCGCTTGCGCAAGAGCTTTTCGACAAACGAAAAACATTCGTTGTTGACCAGGACCACGACGATACTCATCGTAGCAAGCAGGTATAGTGCAAGCGAGCCAACCTGCCCCACATATCTCAGGAATATATGATTGGCTATAAACTCCTTGCTCAGACGCAGGGTGTACTCTCTGCCATTGAGAAATTCAAGAAACTCACTACGATGCATGGCATCTATGAACGAGGTGCCCGAACTCATGTAAAGTATCCACCCCACAGTACCGCAAAACATGGCCACCAAAGCCTTGTTGACATGAGTAAAATGCTCGCTGGCCATAAAGATATATCCCAGCAACACGACGATAACGATAGCAATAGTCATAGATGCAAAATTGTCAAATGCTTTTCAAAGATACGAATAAACACGCAAAAACGCAAAGGAGTCGGAATCAAAATAACGATATTTAACATTTGAGATAACAAAGCCCAAATCACGTCCTTTTGCTTATGTCGCTAAAAACCCCATATATTCACTTGCATGAATCAGAAATTATTTGTATTTTTGTAGTGTTTAGTTAAGTTCAGATAGCAAAACGGCAGACAAAAAAAGAATATGAAATTACCACGAAAAAAAATAATAATAGCTGTATATGCATTCGCCCTTGCCACTTTGGAATCCAAGGCGCAAAGTATATCGTTTATGGACTCTAATGGTACTCTCATTGGCATAGAGTCTCAGACTACCCAAACTCAGGTGAAACCCGGCTGGAAGATAGTCGATGTGCAACTCAAAGACAAGTTGACCCGATACCTCTGGGGGGCTCACGCGCAACACTATATCGACAAGGGCAAGCCTGAGTTTGTAGTCAAGACCGACACCATGCTACTGAGCCACCTCGTCATGGTGCAACTCAAGAAGAAACGCGAATACCGTCAGATGCGCAAGCCTTATCTGCATGAAAACGAACTGACCTTTGTCGAGCTCAAAACATTCAGCATATCCCAATACGAAGACTCTGAGGACACATACGTAATATGCCCGACTGAAGATATTCAGCCAGGCGAATATTTCTTTACCTGGTATGGGGCCGCTACCGTGGGCAAGATGAAAGACCTCGTGGTGTGGCCTTTCACAATTAGATAATCAAGAATCGCTCGTTGGCATTATTATGACAACAGCTTTTATTTTTGAGCAAATAGGAGACAAGCAGGACGGCTGTTAGAAAATAACAGCCTAATGAGTTCGGTATAATGACTACTTGCCTTTGGCCTTACGAATCATGTTCATCACCTCATTTTCGCTGAGGTCTGTTTCTATGAAAGTATTCTTGTCAAGGCGTATGTAGACCGAACGCACACCCCTATCCTGCAAACCCAAAATACCTGTGAAATCATTCTCGTACGAACGAAATGTCACCTCTTGTCCTGCAGTATAAATCCAGCAATCTTCATCCTCGTAGGCAATAGTATGCTTCTTGGTATAGCTAGCACTACCGATAGTCACATACTTGACCGAAGGCTGCAGGGGGTCAGTATTAGCAATACGCAACAAACAGGCATAAGGCAGTCTGCCCGCGTTGAATATCAGATATGATTTTGGCTTGACATACCATACGAGTCCACGATTGAGGTCGTTGACCACAATCTCACGATTGCTCGTATTCTCAATCATATATTGCGCGTTGAGATTCATGTCAAGCTGGTCGGTAAGTTTGGCAAGCTGCTCGACGAAAACTATACCAGGAGTAGTCTTGGGCGAACGATCTGCAATCATGAGGGCATCGGTATTTGACTTACCCTGTGTAATGATTGCCTTGATACCCTTGGATGCAGACATAGCCGAATGCCAAGGCTGGATAATTCGTTGTCTGCGTTCGCTTACAGAATTGTCCCACTCCTCATGACGTACCCTTATGGTCACAGTACCATCGGGAGAATTGCTTTCGAGCAATATGTTATTGCTCTCGTTGTACAAAGTATCCACACCCTGTATCCAATATACGAATGATGTATACGAAGGTATATTACCGGACTTTGCCGCCATCATGACGGACACGAACAAAAGCGGCAGGAAAAGAAGCTTCTTCATCAGAATATCAATAAAATTTTCGCCAAAGATAGTATATTGCCACGAATTATCAAAGACAAAAACATTAAAAATACCATATCCTACCCGTTTTTATATATTTTACAATGTATTTACATAAATATTTGATACATTTGCACACCAAAAAAAATTACGCTAACTAACTCATATCTCCATATGAAAGCCATTAGATACTTCATCATATTAGTTATCTTTCTGTTTGCAGGGATAGCGTCTACGCACGCACAGACAGACATTTCGTCCACAACTTTGGGTGAAGCTCTGCTCACCTCGAAAGGACGCACCATCACAACTCGCAGGCTGATAGAAAGCCATGCCAGAATTCATTCCGTCCCTATTGAAGTGAAAATACAGAAAATATCTCCTGACCTATACACCTTGAGTATACCAATCGAGATGTCGAGTGCCGTGGAGGAATATCCACAAGGCCGACAGTTGGGATTTCAGGACAATATGGGAAACATCATAATACAGACAATAAACGGAGTGAGCGTAACCCCCACAGTCAGTACAACCGATGAGAGCGAAAGCAGCCAGTTCTTCTCCGACCGCATTTATAGCAACAACACAGCTGACACCAACAGCGCATTTGAATCCGGCAATGGATACTTCTGCCACCCTCGCTTCATACTGACCCAAGAGCAGCTTGAAGTTCTGCATAAAAAGGGTAATGCCGTCCAGCGCATCGTAGTTGCCAAAGCCGACGGCAACGGCTTCTGGTTCTACTACCCCACAAACAAATTCCAGAAAGAAATTGCCAAACTTATTCTCAAGTTCAAAAAAGCATCATAACTTCAACCCTTTACTATGAAAATTGCATACATAGTTGCTAAGCTGGCGGAAGCAAGCCCCTTTATCGAACACTATGGAATGGAGGAAGTCGAGAATTTCTTCTCACCCCTCCCCTGCCGTCTGTATAAAAAAGGCGAGCTCCACGTCATACTCAACGGAATGCAGCATGAGAGCGACCTTGTAGGCTGTGAAGCTGCCAGCGTCACCACCCTCGCCACGATAGAGCGACTCCACCCCGACCTAATCATCAATAGCGGCACCTGCGGAGCCTTCAAGTCAGACGGAGCAGAGATAGGCAAAGTATATCTAGGCAACGCCTGCATGTTTCACGACCGCCGCGTGCCAGGAGATGATGCATGGGGCACACAATCCTTAGGCAACTATCCCGTATGGTCTGGCACAGACGCTCTGGCACAACAACTTGGACTTCCCCAAGCAAAAGTCACCACAGGCTCATCATTAGACATGCAGCCCTGCGATTTGGAAATAATAAAAGCAAACGGCGGACAGCTCAAAGACATGGAAGGAGCGGCCATAGCCTTCGTCTGCTCGCTCACAGACACTCCAGTAATGTTTGTAAAGTCTGTCACAGACCTGTGCGACTCGGGAGTGGGGACTTTCGAGGAGTTTACACGCAATCTCGCCAAAGCCAGCGAAGCACTACGCCTGGCCAACATAAAGATTATCGAGCAGCTAATATCCCAACCCAACACAAAGGACTAAAATTCCAAGCATACAACCCAAACAATCCACCCCACCGACAAAAATGATAGACACCCTTATAGCAGAGATGACCAAGGAACTCGAGCAAAACGGTCCCAACGCCAACGTACTCAAAGAGCGAGGCAGACTCAAGATGATCAAAGGTGACCACGCTGGCGCTATGGCAGATTTGAAACTTGCCGTACAGCTCAACCCCGAAATAATGAAAGAAATTTCGGGAGTTTTCAAGAAATAATCAATCAAAAGTTTGGAAGTTTTGACAAAAATACATAACTTTGCGTCAGAGAAAGACAAAAAGCAATGAACAAGTACAACTTCTTTTACGGCTATTACTTTTACTTTAGCATCTGATGTTAGAGCGGGATAGTCGTAC
>CALZLQ010000050.1 GCA_945788385.1 uncultured Prevotellaceae bacterium | reverse complement strand
CATTTTAAAAAGTGTTTTCAAATAAAAATTCATATCTTTGCAATGCCAAACTACATACTGTTGGCAAATATAGACAAAACAAATCATAAATAAGTATAACCTAAACAAACATGACTATGAACAAAAGACTACTTACTACCCTGATGGGTATGGTGTTCACGGTTGCAATGGTAGCACAAGGGCTCGTCACCCCTGCGACGGGCAAGTACTACAAGATCGTCAACCAGAACCCCGACAAGTCTGTCACCACCGGAGGCGAAGTCTACGGTTTTGTGATAGAGGAAGACCGTATCACCAACAAGCTCAAGGCTGTAGCACAAGGTGACAATGCTGCTTACTCACAGATATGGAGATGTATGGGCAATGGCAAGTTTTACAATGCGTTGACTCGTCGCTACATCGGTGAAGCTTATGTATCTCAACAGATGGTCACCAGCACCGATGTCAAGGCAGTTTCGCTTGTTAACAAGACTAAGTACTTCATCATCAAGTCAAGCAATGGCAATCAGCTCCACGCTGATAATGGCAACAATATCGTAGGTTGGAACGATGAAGGCAACAAGAGCAACTGGTGGCGTTTCGAGGAGGTCACAGTCGATGCTACAGCCCTCAAAGCAGCTCAGGACAAGTATGACAATGAGCAGGAGCTCAAGGGCGACCTCGAGGCTATTGCTGCTCGCGAGAGTGAGATTGCTCCAATCGTAGAGGGCTACTTCAGCGATGGTGCTTGCACTACTCTCAAGCCTGAGTTTGCATCTCTGACTGACGATGAGTTTAGGTCCAAAATGACTACTGACGGGCTCCCTGCTGAGGTGCAGACTATGGTATTGAATATAAAGAATCAGTGGTCTGGCGAATTTAACCCTGAGGCTTCCAAGCGTTTCCGCGTGCAGAACTACAAGGTCTACACTCGTTGCTCCGACGAGAACAAAGTGGCTGGACCGAAGACTAAGTGGGTTGCCACTCAGATGTCTGACATGAACAATCCTACGGGTATCTGGACTGACGCCCTGCAGCTGATGTATGTGTTCGTGGAGGGCGATATTCCTGAGGGCACTACACTGAAGATAGCCGGCGCATCCGGTAGCCAGATTACTCAGATTTGGGATTGGGACGGTGTTGAATTGCATAAGGGTATGAACATACTCTATTGCGGCACTGACTACACCAACCAGTGGATTATGTACACCTGTCAGGCTAATTACGAGAAGCCACTATCTACCTATCCCGACATCAAGATTCACATCGAGGGAGGTGAGGTAATCGGCTACTGCGATGTACGTGGCAAAGACGAGACAGCTGCCAACAATGAATACGAGTCTACTTTCGTCAATGCCAAGAAGCTCCTTGCTCACAAGGAGGGTATTGACTATGACAATGAGAAATCCAAGCTCTACGAGGCTCAGAGGAAGATTAACTTCAACGTAGTTGGCGAGCGCGGTGTGATGGTATTCCCCTTGGAGTGCTATGACCAGATATGGAGTGACCGTCAGTGGAAACAGACTTCATACGGCTACAAGATATATAAGAGCATGAAGTTCTACGACAATGTGCTCAAGTGGGAATGGGACGCTATGGGCTGGCAGGACGATGTCGAGGATGGCAACACTCACGAGGTGGAATATCTTGAGCGCGGTGGTGGTGAGAGGGCTTGGCCTACCTACGTCAACTGTAAGGCTCCTACGATGATGCTCTTTGAGGGCAAGAACCCTTACTCCGGCAATAGTTACACCTGTATGCCAAGCATTGGCGCGGTCGAGAGCTCTTACAATGGTGAGCGTGCTAACTTCGACGTATGGTGCGTAGGTCACGAGAGCGGCCACAACATACAGCATACCATCAACCTGCCATCGAGCATGGAGTCAAGCAACAACTATTTCTCCAACCTTATCACCTATATGTACGGCCATCGCATGAGCCGCGGTTGGAACTTCAACTCCAACCTGCAGTATGTGGAGAACAAGATTATCTTCTCTCAGCGCGACATCTCAATAACCTTGCGTATGTACTACAACCTCTGGCTGTACTATCATCGTGCCGGGTATAACAGGCAGTTTACTACCAAGCTCCACAAGTTGCTCCGCGACGACCGCATGAAGTTTGGCGGTGAGGGTTGGTATCAAGGCGAGAAGTATGGCGGTGACCGCGGTACGGCAGACAACAGCTGGCTCAAATTCTACGAGAAGGCTTGTGAGGCTGCTGGCGAGGATTTGACTGAGTACTTCCGCTTGTGGGGCTTCTTTATACCTACTGATCAGGCTGGTGGCGATGTAGCCAAGATTGGCAATGACTACTATGCTTTCTGCGGCGACTACTCTAACTATTACATCAAGTGTACGCAAAAGATGATTGACGACGCCATAGCTCGCGTCAAGGCTAAGAACTATCCTGTAAACAAGCAGATTCTCTTCATCGAGGACCGTCTGGAGCTCCAGCAGCGTACTGACCCTTGGGCTGCATCTGAAACTGATGCTTCCAGAAAATTTAAGCCGGACAATGGTGGCAACTGGCGTACCGCTGAGCAACTCATCGCCGAGTATGGCAACATCGGATATGTAGAATACTACAAGCAGGGTGCTATGAAAATGGCTGTGGCTGATGATTATGCTTATGTCGGCACAGCAAAGTCTATCAAGCTGCTTGTCAAGGAAGGTAGCGAGAAGAATGGTGTAGGTATATTCGTGTATGACGAGGCTGGCAATATCATCTGGTACAGCAACAAGTTTGAGTTTGGGATTCCATCTGCTATCAGCGAGATCAACTACGTAGTGAAGATTATCAATGCCGACGGCTCTGAAGTAACGATCAAGAATGCTGCTGACAGCGAGGATGCAGCCATACAGAAAATGGCTCTTGAGGCTGCTGTCGACGCATCAAAGGGCTATCTGAGCAAGACTGATCCTAACGGAAAGAAGGTCGGCTTCTACGCTCCTGAGGTGACCGCAACGCTGAAGGATCTCGTGACTCAGGCTAACAATGCCATCACCGCCGGCGATGCTACCAAGTATAGAGATCTAATCAAGCAGATTAATGCCGAGATTGTAAACATCGACAAAAATGCTGACAAGATACCTGTGGAGCACAATGCTTATTATACTGTGAAGAACTATTCTCGCAGTCACTACTTGTCTACAAGCACTGGTGCTGTAGAATCTGGAGCATCGGCTAGTTGCCGCTGGGTGATGGTACCTGTGACTAACGCAGAGGGCGAAAAGACTGGATCTTACTACATGCAGAACGCTTCGAGCAAGAAGTACATCAGCTATGTGGGCGACAATGGCAATTTTGCTGTAGCAGCTACTTCTCAGGCTGATGCTCTCAAGTTTACTCTCAAGGAATACAACAACGAAGGTGCCTTCGGCTTTGGCTTCCTCAACGATAAAGACAAGACCAAGTATATGAATGAGACTCCTACTTGGAATGGTATCATTTCTTGGGACTTCGATGGAGGCTCTGCATGGTATATAGAGCGTTACAGCTATATCGAGCCTGATGTCGACCTCGAGAAGCTTACGAAACTGATTCTCGACTCTGAGACTCTGCGCTCTGAGGCTTCTGTGGAGACAGAGACAGTGACCAAGTACGCTCTGCAAGTGACTGATGCATCTGCTGCATACTATCTGTCAAGCACAGTGGCTGCAAATGGCAGCAACACTCTCGACAAGGCTATTGATGGCAATCCTTCCACTCTGAGAGAGTTTAGAAGTGTGGCTCCTGAAGATGGTGTTGTACCTGCTTTCGTCGTTGACCTTGGCTCTGCAACAGCTAATCGCGAAAAGTCTATGCGCCTGACTCTCACAGCTTCGACTTACAATAAGCCTGGTACGGTAACTGTATATGGCAGCAATACAACCGCTGCCAACAAGACTTGGACTAAGGTGGCGACATATACAGGTCTGTATAATACATCATCTAAGGAGGAGGTATTGGACATCTACTCTTCTACGGCTTACCGCTTCTGGAAGTTTGAGTATACTGACATCAAGAATGTAGAGTCTGGCAAGGCTGGTGTAGTACGTATCGCTGAGTTTGAGCTTGGCAAGCTTGAGGTGTCATTTGTGATAAAAAATGAGTATAAGGATATGGTCTACAAGACTTCTTATGGCACTACCAAGAACGCTGAGACTCTCATCAGCAGCTGTAAGACACGTGAGCAGGCTGCTACCGTTGCCGCTGCCGGCGAGCCTTCTATACTGAATTGGGTGACTCCTTACAAGAACCTCCTTGCTGCTTACGAGGAGCTCAAGTCTGCTATGGACAGCGCTACTGGTATCGCAGGTATTGAGGCTGACGCCAATGTTGAGGCTCCCGAGCTCAACGGTGAGGCTTATGACCTCTCTGGACGCAGAGTTGGCAAGCTCAACAAGGGTAGTATCTATATCGTCGGTGGTAAGAAGCTTATCAAGTAATATGCAAAAACACTAAGATAGTAGCACGAATTACAGATATTTTTTATATCTTTACGGGCGAAAACCTATTCTTTCTAAATGAAAAATAAGAAAGTTTCGCAAAAAACGCCCGTAAGTTCTACTCCTAAGAATGGGAAGACGGGTCTCCGCCTTCCCATTCTTCCTGTATTGCCGTTGCTGTTTGTCTGCACCTTGGTGTGGGCGGCTTGGTATTATGGCGATGTACTCCGTATGGCACGTGAGCGTAGTTTCTGGGTGATGAGCTCAGAGCAGATGGATTTCCTGCTTGGGCAGGAGTATGGGGGGCTGTGGTATCTGGGGCGCCTCTTGCTGTCCACGTTTCGCTACCCTTGGTTGGGCGGTGTGATTCTCGCGCTGATTGTCGCTGTGTCGACCTGGTGTGCGGGTTATGCCATGAGACTCCCGGCAAAGTGGCGTTTCGTGCAATATATTCCTGCTGGGGTATATATAGGGTGGTTGGCCTACGAGGGTATCAATCTCTTTTATGAGAATGAGACGGGTATGATTTTTGGCATTCCCCTGTGTGCCTTGCTGGTAGTGTCTATCTGGTCTGTACTGATTGCGAGCTTCTCACGCAAAAAGGCTCCTGCGTTTGTCTCTGTCCCTCGCGATGAGACTCCGTTGCAGAACTGGCTTCAGGTGGCAATGCTAGTGGTGATTTTCGGCGGACAGGCTTTGTTTGTCAGTCTTGCCCGCCCATATACTCGTGTCATAGCGGCTCAGGATGTGTGTATGCTTCGTCAGGATTGGCAGGGTATCATCGATGTGTCGCGCAAAAATGCTGAACTTTCTCATCGCCCTATTGCCGCCAAGTATGCTGTCGCGTTGGTGCAGACCAATCAGATATGCGATCGTATGTATGATATTCGCCTGGATTATGACTCTCTGTATCTGCATAACTCGGAGGGGATTCATAGTATGTCGCTCAATCTGTATCAGGAGGATTGTGATTTCTATGCCGGCTTTGTGGAGACTTGTATTCATCATGCGATGGAGCGTATGACTATGATTGGTCCGAATATACATTCGCTCGAATTGCTGACGAAGTGTGCGTTGCTGCGTGGCGAATGGGAGGTGGCTGAGAAGTATCTGCGTGTGCTGAGTGATGTGCCTTTTGAGGGAAGCTTCGTGGACAAGTACTCCGCTTATGTACGTGACTCTGCGATGATTGAGGCTGACGCGGAGTTTGCTATGGTTCGTAAGCTGGAGCCTATTCATGATTCGTTTGAGAACAATTATCAGCAGCCTACTTTCATGGGCTATAACCTTAGCCTTACCGAGGGGCGTAGTCAGAACGCGCTCTTCAACTCGCTTGCCTGCTGTATCTATACTAAGGTGATGCCTTCGTTTATCATGCGCACGGCTCCTCTCGAGGGTAAGACGCCGCCTGAGAATGTGGCTGACGCTCTGTGTCTTATGACGACCAAGGATGCCGGGATATTGCGTAGGTTTGCCAACTTGGACTATCGTATGTCGCGCTTGCAGAAGGAGGTGGGCGTCATGCGTCCATATATGAATGACCGTGAGGGCAACGCTCGCAAACTCTTTGATCAATATAAGGGATATTACCCTTATTATTACTTCTTTGGCAATCTCAAGGCTACGAGAAAGAGTGATACCAAGGCAAGTAGCAGTGCCGGTGTGAACTAATATTGACTCTGATGGATAGAAAGATTCTATATATATTATTTTTATGGCTCTTGACGCTTTCTGCGTGTACGAGGTCTTATGATGTGCCTTCGCATTATGTGGAGGTGTCGGAGCAGGCTCCCATTTACCCTGATTACAGGGATGTGTGTGTGCCTTGCAACATCGCTCCTCTTAATTTTATGATTAAGGGGGCTGATGGGATTGTAGTGGTCTTTGAGGGTGAGGCTGGCGTGCCTTTGTGTACTGGGGGGACTGACCGTATTGATGTGGATAGCGTGGCGTGGCGCGACCTGCTTACGGCTAATGTGGGCAAGGATATTCGGGTGACGACTTATGCTCGCTTTGATGATGGTGGGGATTCTGCTCTGCCCTCTGGGTCTTGGGTACGCTATGTTTCGCATTCGCTATCTGTGGCTGAACCGATTGATGCTTTTCTGTCGTATCGTCTGATTGAACCTGGATATGAGTTGTATCGCCAGCTGGGGTTGTATCAGCGTAATCTGGAAAACTTTGTGCAGACTACTATTTATGAGAATAATCGCCAGTATGAGAATGACAACAATCATTGTGTGAATTGTCATAACTACAAGAATTATGATACGGAGGATATGCTCTTTCATGTGCGTGCCAATCATGGTGGCACTATCTTCATAAAGGGCGACAAGGCTCGCAAGGTGCAGATTAAGAATCCCAATATCCTTGCTGCCGGTGTATATCCTTCGTGGCATCCCAAGAAAAATCTTGTGGCTTTCTCTACCAACAAGACTGGGCAGGTCTTTCACTTGTATCACAGCGAGAAGATTGAGGTGATTGACGAAGCGAGCGACTTGTTGCTTTACGATGTGGACAAGAATGAGGTGCAGAATATTATCACGGGCAAGGACTTGGAGACCTTCCCTTGCTGGAATCCTGACGGTGATGCGCTTTATTATTGCAGTGCGCGTTTCCTGCCTTTGCACAGCACTCCTGATTCGCTGGCTTCGAAACTCATCTCTGAAAATTATGACAGTATCTACTATGATTTGAAGCGTATTGCTTTTGATCAGGTGTCGGGCAAGTTTGGCAAGCCTGAGATGGTGGTGGAGGCTTCGTCGGCGCACAGGAGTGTATCGGTGCCTCGTGTGAGCCCTGACGGACGTTATGTGCTTTTCACTCTGGGTGACTATGGCCAGTTTCATATTTGGCACAAGAGTAGTGACTTGTGGGTGAAGGACCTGCAGACAGACAGCATATATGCCCTGACCGAGGCTAACAGTGATGATGTGGATTCGTATCATACGTGGTCGAGCAACGGACGGTGGATTGTGTTTTCTTCGCGCCGTATGGACGGCAATTATACTCGTCCTTTCATTGCTTACTTTGACAAGGCTGGACGCGCTCACAAGGCTTTCTGCCTGCCTCAGCGCGACCCCGAACACAATGTATTGCTGCTGCGTAGCTACAATGTGCCGGAGCTGACGAGAAATGCGGTAAAGGTAGATGCTGCCACGCTACGTGAGTGTATCTATGAGTCTGCCGGGGATACCGCCGTGTTTACTGGTGGTATCAAGCGAATTGTTGACGGCAGTACGGGGGCTTCTCCGCTGGCGCCACAGTGAGTCGTTGTGTTATAGTGCAAGTTATTAATATTATATACAAACCATTAAAATCGTTATTGCTATGAGAGTAATTATCGAACCTGATTATGCTGAGTTGAGCCGTTGGGCCGCTGAGTATGTTGCTGCCAAGATTAATGCAGCCAATCCTACACCTGAGAAGCCTTTCAAGTTGGGTTGCCCTACGGGTGGTTCTCCTCTGGGTCTTTACAAGAACTTGATTGAGATGTACAAGGCTGGCAAGGTTAGCTTTGAGAATGTCGTGACTTTCAATATGGATGAGTATGTCGGCTTGCCTGAGGAGCACCCTGAGAGCTATCATAGCTTCATGTGGAACAACTTCTTCAGCCACATCAATATCAAGAAGGAGAATGTGCATATCTTGAATGGCAATGCTGCTGACCTTGAGGCTGAGTGTGCTGCCTATGAGGCTGCAATCGAGGCTGCTGGTGGCATTGACTTGTTTATGGGTGGTATCGGCCCTGACGGTCATCTGGCGTTCAACGAGCCTTTCTCTTCGCTGACAAGCCGTACTCGTATCAAATCGCTGACTACTGACACTATCATTGCCAACAGCCGCTTCTTTGACAATGATGTGAACAAGGTGCCCAAGACTGCCTTGACTGTGGGTATCGGTACTGTTATGGATGCCAAGGAGGTGCTGATTGTCTGCAATGGCCATAACAAGGCTCGTGCGTTGCAGCATGCTATCGAGGCTGGCGTGAGTCAGGAGTGGACTATCTCTGCTCTGCAGATGCACC
>CALZLQ010000049.1 GCA_945788385.1 uncultured Prevotellaceae bacterium | reverse complement strand
CTAATGATGAGTCTGACCGCGAGGGTATGCGTATCGTGGTCGATGTGAAGCGTGATGCTAATGCGCGTGTCGTACTGAACAAGCTTTTCAAGATGACTCAGTTGCAGACGAGTTTTAGTGTCAATGCTATTGCTTTGGTCAAGGGACGTCCCCGCTTGCTTACTCTGCGTGACTGTATTGCTAATTTCGTGGAGCATCGTCATGAGGTGGTTATCCGTCGTACTATGTATGACAAGCGTAAGGCTGAGGAGCGTGCGCATATCTTGGAGGGTCTCATAATAGCGAGTGACAATATCGATGAGGTGGTGCATATCATTAGGGCGAGCAAGACTCCTGCTGAGGCTCAGCTTAACTTGGAGAATCGTTTCGGTCTGGATGCCTTGCAGTCTAAGGCTATCGTGGATATGCGTCTGGCTCAGTTGACTAACATGCGCCAGCTTGACCTTCACAATGAGTATGATGATTTGCAGGCCAAGATTGCTTATTACAACGAGATTCTTACTAACGATGAGCTTTGCCGCAAAGTCATCAAGGACGAGCTTGTCGAGGTCAAGGAGCAGTTTGCTGACGGGCGCAAGACTCAGATTATGCCAAATGCCGAGGAGTTTAATGCTGAGGATTTCTATGCTGATGATGAGGTGGTTGTCACCATTTCGCGCATGGGCTACATAAAGCGTACGCCTTTGGCTGAGTTCCGTGCCCAAGGGCGTGGTGGCATAGGTTCTAAGGGTAGCGCTACTCGCGACAATGATTTTATTGAGCATATCTATACGGGCACCATGCATAATACGATGATGTTCTTTACAAGTCGCGGACGTTGTTATTGGCTCAAGGTTTACGACATTCCTGAGGGTACCAAGGCTACAAAGGGGCGTGCTATCCAGAATATGCTCATGATTGAGCCTGGTGATACCATACAGGCTTGTCTGTTGATTCGCAAGTTGGGCGATGCTGAGTTCTGCAAGACGCACTATGTGGTGTTTGCTACCAAGCAGGGTATCATCAAGAAGACTTGTCTTACGGAGTATAGCCGTCCTCGTACCAATGGTGTGAATGCTATTAATATCCGCCCTGAGGATGAGGTGATAGCTGTCAATCTCACTAATGGCTCGGATGAAATTGTCGTGGCAAACCGCAATGGACGTGCTGTCCGCTTCAATGAGGACAATGTCAGACCAATGGGACGTGTGAGCACAGGTGTGCAGAGTATCATTCTCGATGATGACCCTCTCGACGAGGTTATTGGCATGGCTGTGATTAATGACTCTGAGCGTGAAAGTATCTTGGTCATGAGCGACAAGGGCTGGGGCAAGTATACCAGCGTCGAGGCGTATCGCAAGACTTCACGTCATGCTAAGGGTGTGAAGGCTATGAACCTTACCGAAGACAGTTGTCTCGTTACTCTTCAGGTAGTCACTGAGGAGGATGACTTGATGATTATCAACAAGAGTGGCACAGCCATCAGAATACATATTGATGACATCAAGGAGACCAAGGGTAGAGCTACTCAGGGCACTAAGATTATTGAGCTCAAGAAGCGCAACGACAGTATATCACATGTCTGTGTCGTGCCGCGCAGCGACGAGGACGATGAGGCTTCTATAGATGATGCTGGGATGGCAACGCCCCCCAGCACGGAGAACTCAGAAGTATAATGGAAATTAACTCTAATAAAAAGTATCCTATGAAGAAATTTGCAATCACGCTGGCCTTAGTGCTCAGCACAGCCAGCATCGTGGCTCAGTCTCCTGAAGACAAGGCAGCTGCCAAGGCTGCAGAAAAGGCGAGAAAAGAGGCTGTCAAGCAAGCTAATGCAAGATTTAAGGAGGGAATCGGCGTAGGCGACAGGATTCTGCTGCTCCAGAGCGAAATCAAGTTGGAAAAGAACAAGGCTGACAAGGCTGATGCTGCTGTCATAGCAGCAAAGAGTGAGGAGATGCTTACTCTCTCGCTGCAGTCATACGAGATGATCAACGAGGCCTTGCAGACTGGTCTGGTAGATGATGCCAAGAAATTTGATGGCTATCGTCAGATGGAGATTTCTTGCTCTCGCTTGCTCAACAATGAGTTGGAGAACTATCAGGCCAAGCGTCCTGTAGATGTCGTTATTATGGAGAAGGCTGTCAATGGTGTTTGCGATGCCTACCATGGAGAGATTACTTACGGCAAGGAGTCCAATCCTCTGCACAAGAATATTATCGAGGCGGCCAAGGGCAACTTGCCTGAGTCTATGAAGTATTATGCCTATCTGTGTCAGTTCAGCCTGGATGCCAAGAATATCGAGGCTGCATGTCGTGCCATGGACAGCTATGTGACATTCCCTCAGAAATATCCTGAGATGGCTCAGCATGCACAGGTTGCTACTCCGCAAATCAAGCCTTCACAACTGGCTGCCATGATATTCTCTGCTGGTTTTGATGCCGGGAATACCGAGATTTGCAATAAGTATGCCGCTATCGCTTTGGATGGTGCTGACGAGAACACACGTCAGTTCGTGCAGTCACGAAATGCCCAGCTTCTCAAGGATCAGGGCAAAATGGACGAGTGGCTGACTTATCTCAAGAGTGTGATTGCTGCTGACCCTTCAAGCAGCATGGCTGAAATCTTCATGCAGCAGATTATGGCGTATCTCGACGCCAAAAGTGCCAGCGAGATTGATGCCTTTACAGCCGAGATGGTCAAGTTGTATCCTGACAATCATACTGCCAATTATTGCCGTGGATACTATTTGGCATACAAGGCCGACCAGTACGAGCAGGGAGCGGAGTGTTTCAAGAAGGCCTATGAGATTAAGCCTGACTATGCCGATGCGATATACAACTGTGGATACTGCTATTACAAGAAGGCTATCAACAAGGCTGCCGAAGTGTCTGGCTCTAAACAGAAGACTCAGGCCGCTGTCAACAAGGCTGAGGCTGAGGTCAAGGAGCTTTTCCGTCAGGCCATGCCATATTTCGAGCGTCTTCGCGAGATGAGTCCCGACGATTCTGACCGCTGGGCTGGTCCATTGAATACCATTTACAAAAATATCGGCGAGAAAGAGAAGGCTCAGGAAGTACAGGCTTATCTGCAGTAATACAATGCCACACCACTAAAGTTGATTGATGAACAGGATATTTATAATAATGTTGTCTTTCTTTTTTGTCCCGGTCGTGGCTGGGGCAAAAAAGAAAGTAACGGTGAAAACCCGTTTCAAGGAGGCATACGCAGCTCTCAAAAGCTCTTCTGGTCAGGATGCTGCGGCGCGAACTCTGGCTGACAGCCTGTCTGTAGTGTCGCTCAGCCCGGCACAGAAGGCTGATGGATACTATCTGTGTGCGCGGCTCATGGACAATGAGAATAATGCAATCAACATGAAGGCATACCTCAAGGAGGGCATAGATACAGCACGCTTTTATCAGACCGTCTACAATGTCTTCTCGTACTCGATGGAGTGCAACAAGGTTGACGCGAAGTCTAAATATGAGAACAAAATTACGTCGCTTCGTGCCAAGCATGGCAACAACCTACTCTCAGGAGGACTGCGACTCATGCAGCAGAAGAAATACGATGAGGCCTTCAAATACTTTGACCTTTATATCGCAAGCGGTGTAGGGCACGATGAGACACGTATGGGCAAGGCTGCGTACTGGGCCACATTTTGCGGTATAAATGCAAATAATCCCACCAATGTCCTCAAGCACATACAGCAGGCCATGGGTGTCTCTGATGCAGACACACGTGCCAAGCTCGCGGAGTGTCAGGCGCGAAGTCTTGTGGCTATCAACGATACTACGCAATGGGTCACCATGCTCGAAAGTGGCGTACGCGACTATCCGGGCTCGTCTTATTTCTACAACCATCTCATAGACTGGTATATCAAACACGAACAATACGGGCGGGGCATGGCTCTTACGGATTCGCTCATCTCGTATGAGCAGGACCGTATCATATACTGGGAGAGCAAAAGTCTCATAGCCCTCGCCATGCATGACTACCAGCGGTGTATAGAGCTGAGTGATGTATGTCTCAAACGTGATGCCGACAATCTCAATGCCCTTTACAACAAGGGTGCGGCATATCTTGATATGGCTCTCAACGAGAAGGACAAGGCTATGCGTACCCTTTATTACTCGCGGGCTCTCGATCCTATGGAAAGGCTCCGCCGGCTCCAGCCTGATGCTGTCACTCGTTGGGGGAGCGCATTGTATCGCATATATCTCAACCTGAATATGGGAGAGAAATTTGACGAAATCGACAAATTGCTGAGCAACTATTAAAAAGCAGAAATCCATAATCGCAATTCTGGTGGGACTACTTGCGGTATCATGTGTAGACCCATATGATGCTGTGCCCGACGAGTTAAATCGTCGGGCTTATGCTTTGCGCTACACTGACATAGACTCCTCGTTCCATTATGCGAGGGAGGCACGCATGGCAGCAAATGGCAATCCAAGTGCCTGTGCAGAAGCCGCCAACAACATAGCCTATGTCCTGTACCAGCGAATGGAGTTCTCAAGAGCATTGGCATATACTGACAGCGTATACCTCTCGACCAACAATCAGGTGGAGCTGATGTGTGCAGATGTCATGCGCATGAAGATATCCCAACGTACGTGTGACCTGCGTATGTTCTATCGTTCCTGGCATAGTGCCGAAAGCAGGCTGAGACGTATCGACGAGCAGCTCAGACATCTGTCGCCACATCTTCAGGAGCGTGTGCTTTATGCACGTACCGAGATGCACATTATCGCCAGTACCTACTATTATTATACAGGGCAAAGCGCCGCTTCCTGCGCACAGATACAGTCCATTGGCGAATATATGCGGGCTCCGAGCGACACCACACAATGGCTCGGCTACCTGTATATGATAGGTAGTGGGGGTATACTGCAAGGGGATTCCACTCAGGTATTGCTCGAAGAGTTTGACTACCTCACGCGTGCTTGGGCTATCAGCGAGAGGACACGCAACTACTACTACGAGGCCAACACTCTCCAGGCCCTTGCCGTCATGCTTGAGACCCCTCGTGACAGAGAGCTCATCAGCACACACAAGGGAGGAAGTCTCGATTATATCATGGGCAGGCATCTCCCGTGGATGACAAGTCCCAACCTCGACTCACTCTCAATGGCAATGACAAGTCATTCCCTCGAAGAGTTTCGACGCTATGGAGACTTGTTTCAAATGGCAAATGTATTGCGTACCAAAAGCGAACTCCTGTTTCGGGATGGGAGATATCAGGAAGCTCTTGCCCCAATCACCAATGCCTTGAAAATAGTAGAGTGGCAGCACAAGCTCGATACCCTGCGTTGTCCTGTTTGGGAAGCCAGGATACATGAGCGTCTCTCACTCATATACAGCGCCCTCGGAGACAAGGTCCATGCCGACTATCATCGCAACTCCTACCTTGACCTGATTGATTCTATGAGCCAGGACCTCGAGGAGGGGGTGCGTGCAGCTGAGCTCAGAGTCTCCAATCAGCGTCTTTACATACAGCTTGCCATAATAGTCCTGATTGTCAGCATAGTGATATGTGCTCTGCTCTGGCTCTCGTACAAGGTAAGACAACGGGTCTTGCTCCAACGACAGTATAGCGAGGAGCAGGCGCAATATCTGCAAGACACAATTCAGGCCAAGAACATGCAGCTGCACAACGAACGCATGGGCAATATCGAACGTCGAGCCAAGGTCTCACTCGCTGAGAACATAGTGCCTCTCATACATCGTATGCTCAAGACTTCCGATGCTGCTTACGTAGCCGAATTGGCGCAGGAGATACTTCACATTAACAATACCCTGACGCAATGGATTCAGATACGCAGCGGTCATGTGTCTATGAACATCACCACCTTCCCCTTGAGTGAGGTGCTCAACACCGTAGCCAAGAACCGACCCACCTTTGACCGTGCGGGCATTACGCTCCATATCGCTCCCACTGACATAAGTGTCAAGGCTGACAAAGCACTGACCCTTTTCATGATCAATACTCTCTGCGATAATGCGCTCAAGTTTACCCCCAAAGGAGGAGTCGTGCATGTCACAACGCAGGGCAACGACGAGTACGTCGAGATTTCCGTCACAGACACGGGGTGCGGGCTGTCCCCCGAGAGTGTGGATACAATCAACAATAGCAAAGTCTTTAGGCTCAAGACCGAAAGTTCAGGCTTCGGACTCATGAACTGCAAAGGCATCATAGGCAGCATGAAGAAAATGTCGCGGCGCTTTGAATGCTGCAAATTCGGAGTGGAAAGCACCTTGGGCCAAGGTAGCCGTTTCTATTTCCGCCTGCCACGGGTGATAACGCTGCTCCTGTTCGTCTTCCTAAATGCTATTTCACTCAGGCCGTCATCTCCCAGCCGAGTCCAGTCATACTGCGATTCACTCCGCGACAACAATATACGAGGCGAATACGCAACGGCGATAGAGTGGGGGGAAAGAGCCCTTGCTCAGGTCTCAGATCAGGATGTACGTCAGCGTATGAACATCGAAAACGAGATGGCCATTGCCTTTCAAGCGTTGCACAGGTGGGAGGAGTATCAGATACACAACCGCAAGTGTGTCGAACTACATCGTCAGCTCACCGCTGACCCCAATCTCCCCATGTATGCAGAGCAGTTGCACCGTTACGAGAGCGAAAGCAAATGGGCCATGGTCTTTACCCTTATACTCATTGTCATTTCCGTACTGCTGCTCATACTCATAGTACGCCGTTCACACCGCAGACGCAACGAGCGCGATACTCAGCAAGAGGCTCTTCAGTCAGCCCACGAGCAACTCAACCGTATCACCTTCGAACTCGACCGCGTCCATATCCAGAACCAGATACTCGACAACTCGCTCTCTACCATCAAGCACGAGACCATGTACTATCCGTCCAGAATACTTCAAATGTTGAATCAGGACAGAACTGACCTCGACGAAGTCAGGCAGGTTTCACAATATTACAACGAAATATATACCATCCTCTTAGAACAGGCACAACGCATTACAGCCAAGCCATGCCCCCTTGACGGCAGCGTACTTGACGAGTTGTATCGACGGATAGACCGAGTTCTTGACACCCTTGCTCTTGGCCGTCAATACTCTACGCAGAGACATATCACCAAAGACAATCAAAAGACGACAGTCACAATCGAAGTTCGTGGTATCATGCTCCCCGACTCGATATTTACCGTCAGCGGAGGCAATCTCGATGCCTTCGTCGCACGCGAGATAGTCAGGATACACGATGCCCAGTCAGGCTATCCGGGACTAAGATTATATGTAGAAAACAACGCAATGACAATCACACTATGGAACAATTCAAAGTTATTATCGTCGAAGACGTACGGCTCGAACTGAAAGGTACCGAGCAGATATTCCACAACGACATACCAGAAGCCACAATCATAGGGACAGCTCAGAACGAAGCGGAATTATGGAAACTCATGCGTCGCGAGGTCCCCGACCTTGTACTCCTCGACCTCGGTCTTGGAGGCAGTACTACCGCAGGAGTCGATATATGCCGCCAGTTGCGTGACCGTTATCCCAACCTTAAGATACTCATCTTCACGGGCGAGATACTCAACGAGCGTCTGTGGGTTGAGGCTCTCTCAGCTGGTGCCAACGGCATAATACTAAAGACTGGCAACCTCCTTGAGCGAGATGATGTACGCCTCGTCATGAATGGGCGTAATCTTGTGTTCAACGAGCCCATACTCGAAAAGATAATGGTACGTTTCCGCAAAAGTGTCATGGCAGAGGTCAATACCAGCGATGCCCTTATCGACTACGACATCGACGAATACGACGAACGCTATCTGCGTCATCTGGCGCTCGGCTATACCAAGGAGATGATAGCCAATCTCCGCACCATGCCCTTCGGGGCAAAGTCGCTTGAGAAACGTCAGGCAGACCTCATCAACCGACTCTTCCCTGGCAACGAGCGTACTGGAGTCAATGCCACACGCCTTGTCACCCGAGCCCTCCAGCTGCATATCATCGACATCGACCACCTCAAGGCAGACGAATAACTCATAAGGCATGGACGAACTCATACGCCATATATGGATGCACGGGACAGATAGGGTAGCATCGCCCCTGCTGACACACGCTCTGATGATACTCATAGCAATAGGGAGTGTCATACATAGCCGTCTGTTTCGCCATCACGACATTGATGCAATCTGGACGTCTATAGTTGTTGCCGTAATCTGCATCGTCTCGCTCATACTGCTTGCTATCCTGCCGTCAAGCCCCCTGATAGGAGTGACAGGCAGTCTCTACCCCTCACCATGGATAGACGGATTGATACCTGCCCTGTGTACCAGCGCAATCATAATATCAGTAACCTTCGGATTGGTCAGCGGCAAGATAAACACGCTTCGTGCCTTTTTGGACAACCTTACATACGGAATACACAGATGGCCATGGGTAGTACTTGCAGCAATGGTATTGGCCGTAATTGTGACTAACAAATAATCTCAAATGCTAAATCTCAACGAACTCAACGAATCACAACGTGAGGCAGTAATATGCTGCGACCACCCCTCGCT
>CALZLQ010000048.1 GCA_945788385.1 uncultured Prevotellaceae bacterium | reverse complement strand
AGCACAAGACATTTTGGTCGTCTTTGTCCTGGTTCGAACCCGGGTAGCCCAACCACAACTGCAAAGGGAGATAGCTTCACGAAAAGGCTTTCTCCCTTTTGCATATAGAAAATGAATAGTAGAAGTCATAGATGAAAAAACTCCTGATAGAAACATACGGATGCCAGATGAATGTGGCCGATAGCGAAGTCGTGGCCTCAGTCATGGGTATGGCAGGCTACGAGGTGTGTGAGGACATTGAGCAGGCTGATGCTGTCTTTCTCAACACATGTAGCGTCCGTGATAATGCCGAGCAGAAAATACTTTCGCGCATAGAATTCCTACATAGCGTTCAGCGCAAGCGCCCGGAGGGCAAGTCTCTCATAATTGGTGTCATCGGCTGTATGGCAGAGCGAGTCAAGGAGCGTCTAATCGAGGAATATGGGGTAGATATAGTCGTGGGTCCGGATGGTTATATGAGCCTGCCTGACCTTATCGCTCAAGTAGAGTGCGGACAGAAGGCTATCAATGTAGAGCTATCTTTGACTGAGACGTATAGCGAAGTAGTGCCACAGCGTCTACACGCGGGGCATATAGGTGGCTTCGTAAGCATCATGAGGGGTTGCAACAATTTTTGCCATTATTGTATTGTCCCCTATACCAGAGGGCGAGAACGCAGCAGAGACGTTGAGAGCATATTGAGAGAGTGTCGAGACTTACATGAACGTGGCTTTAAGGAGGTCACCTTGCTCGGCCAGAATGTCAATAGCTATAGGTACGGTGACACTACGTTCCCCCAACTGCTCAGAATGGTAGCACGAGAGGTGCCTGACATGAGAGTTAGATTTACTACCTCGCACCCTAAGGATATGAGTGATGAGACTCTTGAGGTAATCGCACAAGAGCCCAATGTATGTCGCCATATTCATCTGCCTGTACAAAGTGGTAGTGACCGTATACTCAAACTGATGAACCGCAAGTACACTCGTCAGTGGTATATGGATCGTATAGAAGCTATACATCGTATTGTGCCCGATTGTGCTGTCACGACAGATATTTTCGCCGGCTATTGTACTGAGACGGAGGAGGACCACCAGATGAGTCTCTCTCTTATGCGAGAGTGTCGCTACGACTCGGCATTCATGTTTAAATATAGCGAACGTCCTGGCACTTATGCAAGCAAGCATTTCGCAGACGATATCGACGAGGAGACAAAGGTGCGGCGTCTCAACGAATTGATAGCTTTGCAAAACCAGCTTTCTGCAGAGCGAAATGCTGAATGTATAGGACGGGAGTACGAGGTTTTGCTCGAAGGGGTCAGCAAGCGTAGCCGAGAGCAACTCTACGGGCGTACGGAGCAAAACAAGGTCGTAATCATCGACCGAGGCAGTCTCCGTATAGGAGACAGGGTGAGAGTGAGAATCACAGAGAGTAGCAGTGCAACTCTCAAGGGAGAAACCATAAGTAACTGAATACGGTATACAGATGAAGAAGCGAAGATACTTTCGTTGGCAAGCGGTGACGAGTACTATAAGCACTACCATGGTGTTGATATTGCTCGGAGTGCTGATGATGTTTGTGCTCACAGCACGTCAGCTGCGTGACAGTGTGCGAGAAGACCTCACCCTGACCATTGTGCTAAGCGATGGCACCTCGACTCTGCAAGCTCACGCTTTGGAGGACATTATAGCCAAGCGGAGATACATACGAGACATAGACTTCATCAGCAGTGAGCAAGCTCTTGAGGAGCAAGTCAAGACTTTGGGTATCGACCCCACAGAATTTCTTGGAGGAAACCCTTTCAGTATCTCAATGGAGTTACATCTCAAGTCAGACTATGCGTGCACGGACTCTCTGCGTTGGATAACAAAGCAGTTGAGTCGAGACAAAAACGTGGTTGATGTCATATACCAGAAAGAGATGATAGACACCCTCGACACAAACCTGCGTAACATTACCTACATACTGCTCACCATTACCGCTCTTCTCTGCATCATATGTCTAAGCCTGATAAACAATACCGTAAGACTAAGCATATACAGTCGCAGGTGGATAATCAACACGATGAAACTAGTAGGCGCACGCTGGAGCTTCATACGACGACCATTCATGCTCCGAAGCCTTACCATAGGGCTCATAGCTGCAGTTTTGGCTGATGCTATCATATATGCAGGCATCAGATGGATGTTGGATTTTGACCCTACGATAGCCAAGTTTATGCCGTTGGAGAATGTTCTCTTTACTCTTGGCTCGGTAGTAATATTCAGTTTCGTAATCACGCAAGTATGTACCTTCATCAGCGTGACCCACTTCCTGCGTATGCGAGAGAGTGAATTATATAAATAATAAGGTGTAAAAAGAAATAAGATAATGAACAAATTTGCATTTGACAAGGTAAACTACATTCTCTTGGCCATAGGTATGATAATCATCATCATTGGATTCATACTAATGAGCGGAAGCGGTAGCAATGAGACAGTATTTGATGCTGAAATATTCAGCGTCCGCCGAATAAAGATAGCACCAGCAGTATGCTTCTTTGGATTCATCTTTATGATTTACGGCATAATGCACAAGCCCAAGGATTGAATTAGAACCAACAGATTACTGAATACGAATGAACGAAATACAAGCTTTTCTCTTAGGCCTGGTACAAGGACTTACAGAGTATTTGCCCGTCAGCAGCAGCGGGCACCTTGAGATAGGCAAGATGCTTCTCGACGTTGACCCCAAGCAGGGTGGACTCGTCTTTGACATTGCAGTACATGTAGCTACCGTAATGTCGACTTTGGTAATTCTCAGGAAGGAAATACTGTGGATACTAAAGGGAATGCTCCGTTTGGAGTGGAACGAAGAGACACGATATGCTCTCAATATCATTATATCAATGATACCAATAGGCATAGTAGGACTTGTGTTTAAAGACGATGTCGAGTCGCTATATGCAGACGAACATATACGACACATAGTAGTGGGAGTATGTCTCATCATAACATCATGTCTGCTTGCTCTCACCCATTTTTACAAACCGCGGGAAGAGTCGAACATCAGTCCGACACACTCTTTCATAATAGGCATAGCACAGGCATGCGCCGTGTTGCCAGGACTAAGCCGCAGCGGCAGTACCATAGCCACAGGACTTCTGCTTGGCAACAAGAAGGAGTCTCTCGCCAAGTTCTCTTTCCTGATGGTCATACCTCCAATACTCGGCGAAGCTCTGCTTGATGCAAAAGACATGATAGGTGCCAGTGCCGATGCAGCCTCTATTCCGACGACAAGTCTTTTAGTAGGATTTATAGCAGCATTCATATCAGGTTGTTTCGCATGCAAGTGGATGATAAGCCTCGTAAAGCGATGCAAACTTATATACTTTGCAGCATATTGTGCCGCAGCAGGAATACTTGTACTAATACTCGGATAATATCAAAACAAAACAACAAAAGAGACAAGGTGGATTTCAAAGAAGGAGTCATATTTGCCATTGACAAGCCATTGACATGGACCAGTTTTGCCATCGTCAATAAGGTGCGTTATCATATCTGCAAGCACATAGGCGAGAAGAAGCTAAAAGTAGGTCATGCCGGCACTCTTGATCCGCTTGCCACAGGAGTATTGGTCATTTGTACGGGCAAAAAGACCAAGTTCATTGAGGAGCTTCAGGCGCACACAAAAGAATATATAGCAGAACTCCAGTTAGGAAGCACCACCCCAAGTTTTGACCTTGAGACTCCGATAGACGCCACCTTTCCTACCGAGCATATCACCCGAACACTCATAGAGACCACACTACAACGGTTTATAGGGCGCATAGAGCAAATACCGCCATCATACTCAGCCTGCAAGATAGACGGCAAGCGAGCCTACGATCTCGCCAGAGCAGGCAAAGCGGTAGAGCTCAAGCCAAAGATACTCGTCATCGACGAGATTCAGCTCCTCAACTTTAATCCCGACGAGATGAAGGCACAGATACGCGTCATATGCAGCAAAGGTACCTATATCCGGGCTCTCGCACGAGATATTGGTCATGCCCTTGGTTCGGGAGCACACCTCACGTCATTGCGCCGTACTCGCGTAGGAGATATCACCCAAGCCCAAAGTATAAAAATGGAAGATTTCGAGAACTGGCTATCCCAGGTCTGAATTAAAAATAACCCAACTACATGAAACTATCACAATTCAAGTTTCGTCTGCCAGACGAGCGCATAGCACAGTATCCCAAAGAGTTTGAGCCAGGCGAAGAGCGACCCTATTTCCACCGCGACGACTGCAAGCTCATGGTTGTACACACCAAGAGCGGCATAATTGAGCATCGCCAGAGTTTCCGCGACATCCTCGACTATTTCGAAGAGAAAGACGTATTCGTGTTTAATGACACCAAAGTCTTTCCGGCCCGTCTGTACGGCAACAAGGAAAAGACGGGGGCAAAGATTGAAGTCTTTCTGCTGCGTGAGCTCAACGCAGAGATGCGCTTGTGGGACGTGCTTGTAGACCCAGCCCGCAAGATACGTATCGGAAACAAACTGTATTTCGGTCAGGACGACGGTCTCGTAGCTGAGGTTATAGACAACACTACCAGTCGTGGACGCACACTGCGTTTTCTATATGACGGTCCTCACGAAGAGTTCAAGCACATGCTTTTCTCATTAGGCGAAGCACCACTGCCCCGTGAAATATTCACACGTCCCTCAGAGCCCGAAGACTTGGACGACTTTCAGACCGTGTTTGCCAAGCGTGAAGGAGCTGTTACCGTACCGTCATCTGGCCTGCATTTCTCGCCACAGTTGCTGAAGATAATGGAGATACGTGGCATAGAGCAAGCCTTCGTCACCCTCCACTGCGGACTAGGCTGTTTCCGCAACATCGATGTCGAAGACCTCACCAAACACAAGACCGACAGCGAAGAGATGAGAGTTTCTCCCGAGGCATGCGAAATAATCAACCGTGCCAAGACGAGCAAACATCGTGTGGTGGCCGTAGGTACTACAGTGCAGCGTGCACTTGAAACAGCCGTAAGTGCCAACGGTCTCGTCAAGCCATACGATGGATGGACCAATCGTTTCATCTTCCCGCCCTATGATTTCCGCATCGCAGACGCCATGGTTGCCAATTTCTATTTCCCCATGAGTACCCTGCTCATGCTCACCGCAGCATACGGAGGCTACGACTTGATTATGAAAGCATATAAAGAAGCTATGCGCTACAACGAGACAGATCCCAAACGCAGATACCGTTTCGGCATCTTCGGCGATGCCATGCTAATATTAAAAGACTAAAACCAATGACCCACAACCTATATTTAGCTCTCGGCAGCAATCTTGGCAACAAAGCCGATAATATTCGCAAGGCTCTCGATAAGATTGACGAGCGCATCGGCTCAGTATATCGCGTCGCAGACCTAATTGAGACAGCCCCCGTAGGCTACAACAGCCCCAACAAGTACCTCAACACCGTTTGCCTCGTACACACTATGCACAGCCCCGAGCGAGTCCTCCAGGAGACCCAGCGCATAGAGCAGGAATTAGGACGTGTTGCCAAGACCGCCCAGACTTCCGAGGGTGCTCCCATCTATCAAGATAGGACTATCGACATCGACCTCCTCATGTATGACGACATTGAAATTTCCACACCAGAACTGACGCTTCCCCATCCACGTATGAAAGAGCGTCCCTTCGTCATGCAACAGATACAAGAAATAGATACATTATAACAGACGGTCACGTAAAAGTAGACAAGAAAAGACGAGAGTGGACAGATTTGTTCTGCTTGCAACCACTCTCACATAATAATAACAACAAAAAAAATGCTAAAATTATGAAAAGTTACCTATTCACATCCGAATCCGTATCAGAAGGGCACCCCGACAAGGTCGCCGATCAGATTAGCGACGCAGTCCTCGACAAGTTGCTTGCCTTCGACCCAGAGTCAAAAGTAGCATGCGAGACCCTCGTCACCACAGGCCAAGTAGTCCTCGCAGGCGAAGTCAAGACCAAGGCCTACGTTGACCTCCAGCGCATAGCGCGCGAAGTCATCAACCGCATAGGCTATACCAAAAGCGAATATATGTTCGACGGCAACAGCTGCGGAGTATTCTCAGCCATACACGAGCAAAGCGGTGACATCAACCGCGGCGTGGAGAGGGAAGACCGTGAGAATCAAGGAGCAGGAGACCAAGGCATGATGTTTGGCTATGCCACCAACGAGACAGAAAACTACATGCCTCTTTCACTCGACCTCTCACATCGCCTGCTCATGGTCCTCGCCGACATACGTCGCGAAGGCAAAGAGATGACCTACCTGCGTCCCGATGCAAAAAGCCAGGTCACCATTGAGTACGACGAACATAACGTCCCCATACGTATTGATACCATAGTAGTCAGCACCCAGCACGATGAGTTTGCTACCGACGAAGAGATGCAACGCCAAATACGTCAAGACGTTATTAATATACTCATACCACGCGTCAAATCTACTATCACCAACCCTAAGATTCTTGCCCTCTTCAATGGAGACATCACATATCACGTCAATCCTACAGGCAAGTTTGTCATCGGTGGCCCTCACGGTGACACAGGACTCACAGGGCGCAAGATAATTGTGGATACCTATGGTGGTAAAGGTGCACATGGAGGAGGAGCATTCTCTGGCAAAGACCCCTCAAAAGTAGACCGAAGCGCAGCCTATGCCGCTCGCCACATCGCAAAAAATATGGTAGCAGCAGGCATTGCCGACGAGATGCTCGTCCAGTTATCCTATGCTATCGGTGTGGCAGAACC
Source organism: uncultured Prevotellaceae bacterium (assembly GCA_945788385.1). Lineage (GTDB taxonomy): Bacteria > Bacteroidota > Bacteroidia > Bacteroidales > Bacteroidaceae > Physcousia. The sequence continues at coordinate 1,803 of CALZLQ010000048.1, read as the reverse complement.
TGTCAGTATCTACGTCAATACCTACGGACGCAGCCACGTCGAGGAAAGCGATGCAGAGATTGCTCAAAAGATTAAGCAAATTTTTGACCTCCGACCCTACGCCATTGAGCAACGCCTCAAGCTCCGCAACCCTATCTACGAAGAGACAGCCGCCTACGGCCACATGGGACGTGAACCACGCATCGTCACCAAGACTTACGACAGTGCCTACAACGGAGGCTCCAAGACCGTAGAAGTAGAACTCTTCACATGGGAAAAGCTCGACTACGTAGACCAAATCAGAGCAGCATTCAAACTATGAGCAAAACCATAGCTATCTACTGCGCAAGCAGCAATCAGATACCAGACAAATACTTCCAAGCCGCCCGAGAGTTGGGAACCCTCATCGGGCGGCACGGACACAATATAGTCAACGGAGCAGGCAACATGGGACTCATGCAAGCCGTCACCGACACCTGCCTTGCCTCAGGCGGCAAAGCCATAGGCATAATCCCCAAGTTCATGATAGACGAAGGCTGGCACCACACGGGCATGACCCAACTCATAGAGACAGACGATATGCATCAGCGCCAACGGCTCATGGGCGAGAAGAGTGATGCAGGCATAGTTCTGGCAGGAGGATTCGGCACACTCGCCGAGTTCAGCGAGCTCGTCACATGGAAGCAACTTGGTCTGCATCTCAAACCCATAATACTGCTCAACACCGACGGCTACTTCGACCTCCTTCTACAATTCCTACACAAAGGAATGCAAGAAAACTTCCTGCGGCAGGAGCACATGGACACATTCCGCGTAGCCACCACCCCAGCCGAAGCACTCGACCTTGCCTTAAGTACACCGCTATGGGATAAGAACGTACGACGCTTTGCCAAAATCTGATACTGTCTGTAGCCCATGCAATCCCCTCTACAACCCAAAGAGCCAGCCCCCACTATATACGATACCCACGTATATGAAATGGGCTACTTTCAGGACAGTCCATACCTCCACCCCGAGATTACCACCCGGCACCCGTTTCGTGCTGAGATTCCACAGAGCACCCTAAGTACAGACAGCCAACTCGCCGCGGTGCTCCTTGTCAGCACCGCATTGCTTGCGTTGATAGTGCGCAAGCTGCGCAGGTTCGTACACTACGAGGTAAGCACCATACTGCGCAGGCCCCAGAATCGAACCATTCCCCACGACCAGCGAGCCACCATAAACACCCTCGCCTCACTCACCGTCACGACCCTGTTGGGCATGCTGTGTGCCATAGTCTTCTACTATCACATTCGTGACATTATAGGTCACCGAGCCTTATATGTACCCCAATATGTCCTGATTGCCATTTACTGGGGTATATTCACAGCCTACTTCCTGCTCAAGCAGATACTCTCCGACTTTGTCAACTGGATATTCTTCGATAAAAATTACAGACAGCTCTGGAGCCGTGACCGTAGTTTCATGCGACTGATACAAAGTCTCATAGCGCTACTCTATATCATCATAGTCATCTACACCAGGATTGCCCCGTCAGTAGCCCTTGGATCTACCCTTAGCATACTCTTTTTGACAGAAATGTCACTATTCTTTAGGCTCAAGATGATATTTTTTCCTAAAAACAAAGGATTTTTGCATTTAATGTCGTACCTTTGTGCGCTCGAAGTTATGCCCATGCTTGTGACATGGGCGATAATGACAGCCGTTACAGAGAAAGTCACAGTGCAAATTTGATATAGAAGAATAATGATAAAAAAGATTCTGGTTTCACAACCCAAGCCAACATCAGAGAAGTCTCCCTACTATGCTATTGCCAACAAGCAC
>CALZLQ010000047.1 GCA_945788385.1 uncultured Prevotellaceae bacterium | reverse complement strand
ATGCTAAAAGGTATCATCTCAAAAATCAATGGTTCTGCAGGCAATCTTACCTTCAAGCAGACAGGTGGTCAGACCATCGTATCGGAAAGTCACGCGCCGAGTGCGCCTGATATAGTGCTATATGTTATGGTATAAGGTTGGTTTTCGGACTGCTGGCGTCACATTATAATACCGTTATCTGTGTCTTGCAGGTTTATCCTCTTTTCTCCAGTCTCATGCTTTTTGCCCCGGCTTAAACGCCATGAGATGTTGAGCGAGACTTGGTTGCCGCTGTTCTTGGCATAGCCGACAGTGTGTTTGTATAGATTGCGGTTTATCAGTTCGCTTTCGTATGACTTGTAGTTACGGTAGAACGGATTTGACCATGACAATGAAAATTGCCACCCTCGCCAGGAGTATGATGCCTGCAGGACAGAATAGGCTCCGTTGAAGCCCTTCGTTTCACCCTCCAGAAATCTATTTCCATTGTCAATATATCCTCGCAACGTAAACTTCCCGAGGTATGCGGCAATTTGCCCTACATAAAACCATGAGGTGTAGCAATGTGTATAGTCGTGGCCGAAATTGAAACATCTGAACATTCCTCCGTATGAGGCAAGTTGAAGCTTTTCGGGCAATAACCAATAGCTGACATACGCCATGAGATTAAGGGCATCTATCTCTTTTTGATTAATCTGAGTATAGATAAAGCGATTGTCGTCGGTACGGTTGTAGAGAGCCATATTTGGTTTAAGGCATTGCTTGAAATACCCTTCGACGAAGGTCTGTATGCGTTTTGTGTTGTATGACAATTTGAGGCGGTGATCCATATTGTGAGACGGCTTTAAGTCGGGATTGCCTAAGGTCCATTCCATGCTATTGTTGCGAATCACGGCATCGCTCGTCATGGCTATGCGAGACACATTGTCCCAGAACTGAAAGTTATAGTTCAGCGCCAGGCGTGAATTTATATTGTATGTCAGAGACAGCCTGGGGCGGAACGTCCAGAAATTATATCTATGTTCATTCTGAGTGTAATGGATATGGCTGACACCTGTCCCTAACGAGTATTTCAATCGTCGCAGCGAGCCTTTGATTTCTGCAAAAGCATACAACTTGTTGTTGTTCGTCCGGGTCACTGCCAAGGCATCTTCCTGATAATCATTCTTAATGTATTTATAGCCATAATTTAATCCGGCGGAAAGTGTGAACGGCTTTAGCTTGTTTTCGTAGATTAACTCCGTAAGCAGAGAGGCTGACTTTCCGTCTACGGTATACTGATATGGAGTACCCTCATCATAGAAACTTCCTCTGTTTGTCGAAATGTACGTGCCCACCACATTAGCGGTAATTGACTGACGGGGTGTAAGTTGGCGGAAGAAATAGAAATCCAGCACTGGCGTACTGCTGCTACTGCAGTACCGGCTCGTGGCAAGGTATTGTCTTGAACCATCTGCAATCTCTTTGATATCATAGTTGCCTGGAGTCTTTGCGAAGAATCCACTCACGGAGACTTGAAATACGGTAGCTGTGGAATCTACCCAATTGTACGTCAACTTTGCGTTATGATTCAGGTTTCTGCGAAGTGTCTCAATATCGTTTCGTTCAATAGTATAGACGCTCCCGTCTGTCAAAGTGTATTCTGCCCGTTGTGTACTCTTGACTGCCTTGGTGCTACTCCCTGACAAATCATACGATACAAACCACTCACTCTTTCTGTTATTCCATTTGCCATATACTGAACCTGAGCCATACAGGGTAGTAAGAGACGATGTGAGGTCTGTACCAATGGTATATCCCTGCTCGCGTCTTCGCAGAGTAATGTCAATTACATAGGCTGTACCTTCGGCATACCGCACACCGGGATTATCTATGAAACAGATTTTCTCAATATCTTTAGGATTGAGAGCCATCATCTCGTTTGTGCCTACCACGATTCCATTTATCCTGATCTGCACGCTGCCTCTGTTGTCAATGGCTGAAACGGTGTGATTGATGTTGTCTACCCTAAGATTGGCAAGTGCGAGTTTTTCCAAGATACTGTAGCCATTGTTGGAAGACTTTTTCTGAGCCTCGGTAGGATAGATAATCATACCGTCAGGCATATTCACTACTTTTGCCGCCTCGACAGAAACCTCTTTGAGTGAGATGTCTTTCTGCGCACTCTGTGCATGAGCACAAAATGAGGAGATGATAAAAATGGATAATGTAATTGTTCGCTTCATTTGCACCGGTTATGTTTTTCGGGTGCAAAATTATCTCACATCACCAAGAATACCAACCATTTAGTCTGACTTCTTCCTGACAAATGACTGACAAAAACCTATCTATCTGATTCTAAGGCTATAGCTCTTACCTCTGTCGGACACTATTTTTAGAGTGCCATGACTCTCAATGACGGGTTTTATGCGGCGTATCAGTGTGTAAAGCGTATCGCTGGCATCCGGCTTATTCGGCCATAAATGGTCGCAAATCTCCTGCTTTGACAAAGTATGCGTGTCTGAGGTTATAAACATTTCGAGCAAAGTATATTGCATTGGAGTAAGGTGTATTTCCTCTCCCGATACCGTTGTGAACATATCATCGTGATAGACTATGCCTCCATAAGATATGGCTTTCGACATCAGATTGGGTTTATATCTTCTGGCATACCACATACTTCCCAATAACCATAACACTCCCACTGCCAAGAGAGAGCCTGACGCCCTTTGGTCTGACATCAGAAAGGTCGTCATAAAGTTGCAGTTTGCCTCTGCCACCAATACAATTTCGAGACGTCCGTCTCTGCGCACTGTACGCATGGCGATACCTGCCGTGTCCTTCAATGATGCAATGCTTAGACAGTTACGGTAACAGCGTATGGTATCTGGAGTGACGATGTGACCGGGCATCTTGTCAAGAGCCTGCTTGAGTGCCTGATTGACATCTTGTGCAATCTCACATTTTGTCTGTTGATAATTGTTAATGCTTGTGCATAACGAGCAAAGCATGATAAGGCTGAATACGATATACGGGAGAGACTTCATGGATTTATCAGGATTTAAGATGTTCAGCAATGCGGTATGAGGCTTGTATCGGAGTGTGGCGACACTACCTTGCAGACTGTGATGTCATGAGGTTCGACGGGGACTCGCTGGAGCCGCTGGAAGCCGAAGCATATCCCGATGCTCTGCTTTATGTGTAGGGTTGACAGGAGTCTGTCGTAGTAACCGCGTCCTCTGCCGAGACGGTGACCTTGGGGGTCGTAGGCCATGGCTGGAATAATGGCAAGCGAGATGCTGAGTGTCGGAATGGGGATAGATGGTGTTGTGGGCTCCATTATCCCAAATGCTCCTGAGGCGAGGCTTTCGGGGCCTGTATATTCGTGGAGTGTGAGGTCATCTCCGTTGACTTTGGGCAAAAAGACCTGTTTGCCCGTACGGAGGGCTTCGGAAAGGAGGGGGGTGGTGTCGACTTCGTCGGGCAAAGAATGATAGAGCAGGACAGTGTCTGCATCCAGCCATGACTCGTCAGACATAATGTTGCGGCATATCTGTTCGGACTCACGCTCACGTAGGGTATAGAACTCGTCGGAGAGACCTCGCTTAATCTCTCGTATCCATTTGCGCAGGTCCGATTTGGTCATCATGGGCAGGCGTGCATTCAGGCTGTATTCGCAGCCACAATATACCTGATTGTAGAATCCGTTCTGACGTAGCAGTTCGTCTCGGCGTTGCTGCAATCCTCCCTTGCGCCAGTTGCGGGCATCAAATGTCACTCCGTTCTGACCAGACTGGAGGGAAGAGTTGGCTTGCTCTGCAGCCCAACGTCCTGCCTGGCTAATCTGGTCGAGAGATTTCCAACGACTGCTTGCCAAAGTGGTGGTGAAGGTATTGATGCCAAGACGTTGTGCTGTGCGTGCTGCACTGAGCAGGCGTAACTTAAAGCACTCAAGGCAACGGCTACCTCGTTCGGGCTGGTCTTCGTAACCTCGTATGGCACATTGCCATGTATGGTGGTCATAATCTGCGTCTATTATCTGCAGGCCAAGCGTTTGTGCATAACGTGTACACTCGTTCTTGCGTATGAGGTACTCTTCGTGCGGATAGATATTCGGGTTGCAGTAATAGAGTACTGGCTCTTGCCCATTTGACATCATCCATTCGATAATGGCACTGGAGCATGGAGCGCAACAGCAGTGGAGGAGGACTTTGGACATGGTCTTGTGGTGTGCAGGGTGTGTTATTTATTCAACTCTGTTTTCATGAGCTCCACCTTCTGCATAATCTGGTCGGGGTCGGAGGCATCGCCGTCCTTGAAGCGGTTGAGGGCTTCCTCTATGTTTTGGATATTGGGGGTTTTGAGCTCGCGCATGATACGTACTTTCTCAGCCATTTGTACGCCCTCAATATAGCGTTCCCACCTCACGGAGGAGTGGTTGTCGGGATAGATGACATATGTGTCGCCAGGCGAGAAGAGTCGGTAGCGGCTATCGTGGATTGGGTCTTCCGCCCAGTTCATCCATGACCAGTGCAGATAGCCGTCAAAATTGTTTGATATGGCATAGAGGGGTATGTATGTGCCCTCGATTGGATTTGAGTTGGTAAAGAGGTTGGGGTAGGCTTCGGTACAGCAGGTATAGACGGTTGATACCTGCTGGCGTGAACGGCGCTGGGCGAGAGTATCAGCGGGGAAGTGCTGGCCGTATGCTACGGAGTAACCTTGCAAAATGCCTGCCAACTCTTTGTGATAGTTGCCTGCAAGGGTCATCTTGATACCCGGCACGGCGGCTTGCGCTACCTTATAGGCTCGGAGCATATCGGGCATCTGGCGTTCGTCCATGGCGATGCAGGTTTTGTCGAAAAGCTTATTTTCCTTGAGGTGTTGCGCAAAGCTCTTGAGGAAACCAGTCCAGAGTTCGGTATAGATGCTGTCCTGAGTGGTGCATTTTATATAGGAATAGTCGCCTTTGGCTTCGTCATAATAGCGGAAATTCATGTCCCAAGGCACCATGCTGTAACAGTCTATCTGCTTGTCTATGCCGCAGTCTGCCATAAACTTCACCCAGCGGTCAAAGACAGTATAGTCGTATGACCATGTGCTGTCTGACTTGAGGGTGGTCTCTATCATTGGCGAGAACTTGTCGTATGACTGGTCGCCCCAGGGCTCGTAGAAGAGAATTGCGCTGACTACTTTCTGTCCTCCTCGTGCGAGCAGACGCATATATGGGCGCAGTAGCTCAAAATGTTCCTGACTCCATCGCTCCACGTTGTAATAACGGCTTACACTATAGGGCTGCTGCCAAAAATCAGAGTGGAACTTGTAGTCGTGGGCTTCGGGCAGTTCGCGGTCTATGACGTTGAGATAGATACCGGCATTACCGTATGGGCGGCGCGTATTCTCACCGACAAGACGAACCTCGACATAGTGTCGCCCTGGTTTGATATTGCGTGGCACTTCGATGGTACACATGAAGCGCGATTCTTCCTCGCCGCAGGCAGGGCCAGCCCAAATGCTGTCGCAGTTGATGACATCGTAGGCCAGGCGTGTGGGCCAGTCCATGGGGTGATGTCCACAACCTTTGGCATCGTCGGTGATGACTCCGCCAAGCAGGCCCACTTCGGCAGAGATGCCCCTCTTGGCTCGTCCGCTGAGATACATGACATCGTCGGGAATGCTGTCCATGGCAAGTCGTCCTTCTATGCTGATACGCTCGCCTTTCCATACGGTGACGGTGGTGTCCTGTGTGTCTGTACCCCACCAGCGCAGGGTGGCCTGCTGGGCATGGATACTGCACGTTGCCAATAGAATCAGTGCTGCGGAAAGTAATGTTCTCATTTGTATAGTAGTTTATTGGCCTATGCTCCACTTTTGCGTGTATGTAGAGCGTATACGCCATTGTTCGGGATAGAGGTTGTTGATACGATTGCCGACACACTTGCCCAGCCCAAGAGGGAGTCCCTGATAGGTCAGAGTGACCATACCTCGACTGGCAGGCACTCTCAGGGCCTCGCGGCGGAGGTACTGTATGGCTTCGTCATAGTCGAGTGCGACTTCAGGGCCTTCTAGCTCAAAGAGTTGGGGCATAAGGCGCAAAGTGTGCCTGGACTTGCGTTGGATTTCGTCGCAGAGTGAAGATGAGGGGGCTGACTCTCCATGTTTGCGTATGGAGGCACAGTAGAAGCCCTCGCCAAGGTCGCGCCCCGGGAGGAAATGACGTTCGTGTGTGAGCTCTCCTCCGAGCTGGGAGCATATCCATTGCGCGTTGTCTTCGTCTTCGTAGCGATTGAACGTACAGGTGCTATATATGAGGTATCCTCCAGGCTTCAAGGTATGCCAGATATCGCCGAGTATATCGCGTTGACGACGTTGGCAGAGCATCACATTGTCAATGCTCCAGTCGTGCACGGCCTGTTCATCCTTGCGGAACATTCCCTCGCCCGAACAGGGGACATCGGCAACAATGAGGTCAAAGGTGTTGGTAAAGGCAGCAAAGTCTGCGGGGTAATTGTTGCAGACAATGCTCGTCACCGGGTATTGCTGATTGAGGGGCATCCGCGTCCACTTCTGCATATTCTCGGCAAGGACCTGTGCACGCTTGGGCATGGGCTCGTTGCTCAGCAGCAATGAGCCTTGGGGCAGTATTCCTGCAAGCAAGGTACTTTTGCCCCCAGGAGCAGCACAAAGGTCGAGTGCGGTTACGGGGTGAGCGAAGTCTGGCACAAGACGAGATATATACATACTGCTCGCTTCCTGTACGTAGTAAGCCCCTGCATGCAGGAGAGGGTCGAAAGTGAATGGCGGACGCTCTTTGAGGTAGAATGCATCCTGACACCACTCTACCCTACCTGACTCGGGGGGCACAAGAGGATGATGAAGAATGCTGAGCTTGCACATGTTGAGACGCACAGAGACAAGCGGCTCTGTGGAGGCTAAGGCCTCACACAGAGCATCGGCAGTGTGCGCATCATAATGCTGCTGCATCAGATGCAGAAAATCTTGGGGGAGTTGCTGCACTTAGAGTTTCTTTTTCATTTCGGCAAGCTCAGCCTTGAGGGCTTCAACCTTCTTCTGCATCTGGTCAACAAGGGCGTTGCCTTTCTTGCTGCTTGCAGTGAGGAAGCCAATGTTGTTCTCGTATGTCTTGATCTCCTGCTGGAGTTGCTCGTAGATACGCTGCAGACGTTGTTTGTCGTCGCCTGCCACCTCCTGAATCTTCTGGAAACGTGAGGCTGTGCGCTGGGCAATGCGACTCGTGCGTGACTTTTCGTAGAGAGCATCGCAGACCTCGCGGTAGGCATTATATACAGCATCTTTCTCTTTGTATGGCACATGACCTACAGCATTCCACTGAGCCTGCAGTTCCTTGACCTTGTCGATGACAATCTCCTCGCCGCTGTCGAGCAGAGCCTTGAGCTGGCTTGTAATGTCGGCTTTACGCTCCATGTTCTGTTTCTGCTCGTCCCGTTCACCGCTTGTAGCCTGCTTGCGAGCCTCAAAGAAAGCGTCGCAGGCTGCACGGAAATCACTCCACAACTGGTCGCTGACCTTGCGTGCTACCGGGCCTATCTCTTTCCACTCTTTCTGCAGGGCTACGAGCTGGGAGGCAGTCTTGCGCCACTCCGTGCTGTCTTTGAGAGCCTGAGCCTTTTCGACGAGAGCCTGCTTGCGGGCGAGGTTGGCAGCCTGAGTGTCCTTCAGAGCCTTGAAATATTCAGCCTTGGATGTGAAGAACTTGTCACACGCCTGGCGGAATCGCTCGAAGATTGCAGAATTCTGTTTCTGGGGAGCAAAACCTATTGTCTTCCACTCGGCCTGGAGAGCGAGAACCTGTTTCGTGAGGTCACCCCACTTGGATACCATATCGTCACCGAGCTGGGCACAAAGAGCTTCTATCTGCTCGCAGAGAGCAGTTTTCTTGATGAGGTTCTCCTCTTCGCGTGCCTTGATAGCTTCGAAATGCGCCTGATGACGCTTGTTGACCTCGGTTGAGGCTTCCTTGAAACGAGTCCAAATGGCTTCACGCTGTTCGCGCTCTACGGGACCAGTCTCCTTCCACTCCTGATGCAGAGCCTGAAGAGTGTTGAAGGCTGCAATGACATCCTCAACAGAAGACAGAGCCTCAGCCTTCTCGCACAACGCAGTCTTGATTTCAAGGTTCTTTTTGAAATCATAGTCGCGCAACTCATGCCCCATCTTGACAAGGTCGTAAAACTGCTCGCTGTAATGCTGATAGTTCTTCCACAACTCGGTAGACTGCTCGGCAGGTACGGGACCGATCTCCTTCCATTGCTGCTGAAGCTGCTTGTACTCGTCAAACTTGGCACCAGCCTCCTCAGGAGTGGTGGCCAACTGCTGTATGGCCTCGAGTATCTGCTGCTTCTTCTGCAGATTGGCGATACGTTCCTCCTGGAGGCGCACCTGCTCAGCCTGACGACGCTCCCGCAGAGTCTGCATGGCACGACGGAAATCCTCTTCGCGTGGATCCATCTGTGGCACATACTCCTCCGGAGCACCTCCGGCTTCGATGTAGGCCTTGTATGCGTCCTGCATCTCCTGGTTGTGATAACGATAGAACAGCTGTTTCAACTGGTCCATGTCTGTTTTCTCAGGGATAGTCTCTCCCTCTACGAGGGCAATGGCCTGTGCCACTACCTGCTCTTTAGTTTCTATATTTTCGATGTTTTCCATAATCTTTTTTTCTACAACAGTTTCTTGTGCCTGAAATAGTACCAGAAACTTACAGTAATCCCTATCGTGATGATGATGGCCACCGGGAAGCCCCACCACTCCTGCTCCATACCGTTGATGAGGTTCATACCGAAGAGAC
>CALZLQ010000046.1 GCA_945788385.1 uncultured Prevotellaceae bacterium | reverse complement strand
AATCTGTAGTGACCGCGGAGGGACTCTAACCCTCGACCTTCAGAACCGGAATCTGACGCTCTATACAACTAAGCTACGCGGCCGTTATTCTTTCTGCTTGTCATTCAAGGGGGTGGGAATGTCTGTTACAGATTGTCCTTGAAATGATTGATGAGTTGACGATACAGATGATTGCGTGTATTGCCACCATATATGCTGTGGTTACGATTGGTATACGTGAGTTGGCGGAAATCCTTGTCGGCCTGTACGAGAGCCTCGGTATATTCCGCTACATGACGGAAATGCACGTTGTCGTCAGCAAGGCCGTGGCAGATGAGCAAAGCTCCCTGAAGGTTCTTTGCACGCGAGATAGGAGACTCATCATAACCTTCCTGATTCTCTTGCGGAGTGCGCATATAGCGTTCGGTATATATGGTGTCGTAGTAACGCCATGATGTTGGAGGTGCTACGGCTACGCCTGCGTAGAACACGCCGCGTCCCTCGCTCATTGACATCAGGGTATTAAATCCTCCGAAACTCCAGCCCCAGATACCTATGTGCTTGGCATCTACGTATGGCTGCTTGCCGAGCCAAAGGGCAGCTTCAGCTTGGTCATGCGACTCAATCTGACCAAGTTTCAGGTAGGTCTGTTTCTCAAATGCCGCTCCTCGGCCTCCTGTACCTCTGCCGTCTACGATGACTGCTATAAATCCTTCCTGCGCCATGTATCGCTCCAGGAGTGCCGCACCGCCATTGCCTATCCACCATGAGTCCTGTACTTGCTGTGAACCAGGCCCAGAGTACTGGAACATGATGACGGGATATTTCTTCGTAGCGTCAAAGTTTGCAGGCTTGACCATATAGCCATTCAGCTCAATGCCGTCTGCTGTGGTCAGGGTGAAAAACTCCTGAGTAGAGAGCCCTAAAGAGTTTATCCTGTCAGTCAAGGCCTTGTTGTCTTCGAGAGTCTTTAACACCTTGCCTTTGTTGTCGCGCAGAGTGTAGACTGGAGCCTGTGTTGCGCTATGGTGTGTGAGCATGCAATACTTTCCGTCTTTCGAGAATACGGCGGAGTTTTGCCCTTTCTCTGTTGAGATGCTTGTGGTCTTGCCCTTTGCGTCAGTTTTGTAGACTCCGCTGCGTAGCGGTCCGTTGTCGTATGCCTGATAGTATACGCTCTGTGTGGCGCTGTCATAGGTGTAGAACTGCTTGATTATTTCGCTACCCTTACCTATCTCGCGTTTCAGAGTGCCGTTGAGGTCATACTGGTATAGATGTGCATATCCGCTACGCTCGCTTAGGAGCATGAAACCGCCGGGGATGATGGCAAAGTTAGTGTAGGTGTTGTCCTGTACGTAAGGCTTGACTTCGTCACGCAATATGAGACGACACTCCGTCGACAGAGGGTTGGCAACGTATATGTCAAGACGGTCCTGGTGACGGTTTTGTGTGAGTATGAGCAACTTGCTTGCATCGCTGCTGAACTTGATGCGTGGTACGTAGCCATCAGCATCGAGGGGCAGTTTCATCGTGCGAGTGGCGCGGCTCTTGATGTCATAGGTCATGACGCTCACGGTCGAGTTTTTCTCGCCAGGCACAGGATATTTATATTCGTATGCCCCAGGATATAAGGCATTCTCTTGCATCGCAGGATTCATGCCACGATACATCGGGAACGAGAACATCGGCACCTGACTCTCGTCGTAGCGAATCCAGGCCAATACCGTACCGTCTTCGTTGAAGTCAAACGAACGATTGGTCACGAATTCCTCCTCATATACCCAATCTGCCTTGCCGTTGATGATGTGGTTGAACTTGCCATCTTTTGTAATCTGCGTCTCTGCATTGTTGTACAAAAGGCGTACGAGGAACAAGTTGCCTCCCCTGACGAAAGCGACCATGTTGCCATCACGGCTCCATAGTGGGCATTCCTGCGCACCTCCGTCGCTCAGAGGCTCGACAGTCCTGTTTTGTATGTTGTATATATAGTATACGGCAGTGTAGCTGTTGCGATATATACCCTTGGTCTCCGTACGTAGCAAGATGTGTCGTTCGTCGGGCGACATTTGATAGCCATCGATGCCCTTGAGCTTTATCTTGCCCTTTGTGTTGTCAACGTCAAACAGAACTGATACCTGTGCACCATCGCGGAATGACGACACTACAATTTTCTTGCCGTCGACAAGTTGTGAATAGCTTTGTCCGTCATTCATGGGAGTCACTCCATAGATGCCTTGAGCATAGAAATCTCCAGATGTGATTTGTTGTATGCTTAGGGCTGAGATGTGCATATACGTGGCGGAAAACATCACCAATGCGATAAGGAGCAAGCATCTTTTCATGAATCAGACAGTTTTTTGGTATAAAATTCAGTGCAAAGATAGATATTTTTATTGTAAAGAAGAAGTTTTCACCGAAAAATTGTTAATTTTGCATTGTCAAAATGGTTTTTGCCCATTTTTAACCTTAAAACAGATAGTATGAAACGTGTGTTGACTGCCTTTGTGTTGCTGTTTGCCGGCATGTCGTCCTTTGCAGAGGTCGACTATCGGGTGATTCCCCTGCCACAGAAGATAGAGATTTCGCCCAAGGGAGGCTCTTACGTATGGAACCGCTCTGATGTCAGGGAGATTCTGGACTTGAAGACAGACAATCCCGAGGCATACGTGATTACTGTCAACAAGAAGGGTGTCACCGTACATGCCGCTACCAAATCTGGATTGTTTTACGCCAGGCAGACTTTGTTCAAGTCCGTTGCCAACGAACCCGAGGGTGACGTCCTCCTGCCATACGCGACCATAACCGACGAGCCGCGCTTCCCGTATCGCGGAGTGCATCTCGATGTGGCGCGGCATTTCATGCCAATAGACTTTATCTATAAATATATTGATATATTGGCTTTGCATGGAGTTAATCAGTTTCATTGGCATTTGACCGATGATCAGGGCTGGCGTTTTGAGGTCAAGAAGCACCCTGCGCTGACCGAAAAAGGCTCTGTGCGCCAACGTACCGTGATTGGCAAGAACCTCGGTATCTATGATGATACCCCGGAGACAGGCTATTACACACAGGAGGAGATGCGCAGCGTGGTGGCGTACGCTGCCGAGCGCAACATAAATGTTATTCCAGAGATTGACCTGCCGGGTCACATGCTTGCAGCCCTGTGTGCATACCCAGAGTTAGGCTGCACAGGAGGCCCCTACACAATATGGAGCGACTGGGGTGTGAGCCCGGATGTGCTTTGTGCAGGCAATGACAAGGTTATCCCATTCCTCAAAGACGTACTCGCAGAGGTTTGTGAAGTGTTTCCCTCTGAGATTATTCATATAGGTGGAGACGAGTCACCTCGTGACCGCTGGAAAGCCTGTCCCAAGTGTCAGGCCAAAAAGGCTGAGCTTGGGCTAAGCAGGGAGTCTGAGCTCCAGACCTATATCAACAAGGAGCTTGACAAGTTTCTCAGTGAGCGAGGACGTGTGCTTATGGGTTGGGACGAGACTCTCGAAGGGGGGCTCAGCGAAAATGCCATGGTCATGTCTTGGCGCGGAGTGGACGGAGGCATTGCTGCAGCCCGTCAGCGTCATCGTGCAGTGATGACCCCGGGAGGTTGGTGCTACTTCGACCATTATCAGTTGAAGAACACTAATCCTCAGGATCATAATCTTCAGCCTCTTGCCATCGGAGGGTATACTCCGCTCTCAAAGGTCTATTCGTATGAGCCGGTGCCCGAGCAGCTCAGCGAGGAGGAACGCAAGTATATAGTCGGTGCGCAATGCAATCTCTGGAGCGAGTATATCCTAAGCCCCGAACACGTTATGTTTATGCTTCTGCCCCGCCTTGCTGCACTCTGTGAAGTACAGTGGACGCAACCTGAGCAAAAGGATTTCGAGGATTTCAAGAAGCGTCTGCCAGCCATGCAGAATATCTACAAGCAGCGGGGATATACGTATTGCCGTAGAAGTGAATGATTGCCAGTCTGCACAATAGTCAGACAAACGGCAGACCACTAAATGAAAAATGACAAACAAAAAAAATAACAAGCAATGAAAAAAGTTCTTATCATGATGGCATTTGCTCTGATGAGCATTGCTGCTAACGCATTTGAATTTGACGGCATTGACCTCAACGGCAATGTAGTCGACATTTCCAAGAAGGTGGCACAAAAGGGCTATGTGTTTGACCCGGAGACGGGTCGCCTCACTGGCAACTGTGCTGGCATTCAGTTGTACATCTCCATGGAGTACGACAAGGTTACCGAGCCAGGCAAGCTGGGGCGTTTCATAGTCGACATTCCTATGAACAACCCATCTGCAGTACAGATTGTTGCCTCAACTTTCGCTGTAATATACCACTCTCTGCCTTCAAAGGCTGACAGCAAGGAGTTTCTTGTATCCAACGATGGCACAGTGGCCTCCGTTCAGGCTATAAGCAACGGTGTCCGTCTGGTGTACACAACCCCGTATTATCAAAAGTAAGTGAAGCAGATTGGTCTATTGGGCGCAATGCTTCTGGTGCTCTGTGCCACAAACATATTCTTTGGCCCCGTAGACATTCCTATGATGGATGCACTGAAGATACTCTCTGGAGAGAGCGTCGCAGAGCATCCATCATGGTATTTTATCATCATTCATAGCCGTGTACCCCAGGTGTTCACGGCATTGCTGTGTGGCGCAGGACTGGCTGCTTCGGGATTGCTTTTGCAGACGGCCCTGCGCAATCCGCTTGCAGGTCCTTCCATACTGGGGGTAGACAGTGGCGCAAATCTCGCCGTAGCCGTAGTGCTGATGCTCATGGGCGGCACGATGACGGTATCGGGCAATTCCATTGGCGGACATTTGCTGGTAATCTGTGCTGCAATGCTCGGGGCATTGGCAGTCATAGCCATGCTTGCCATGCTCTCTGTGCGTCTCAAGAGTCCCGTCATGCTGCTTGTGGCAGGCGTGATGATTTCATACATAGCGAGCAGCCTGATTTCCCTGCTCCAGTTTGGAGCCACACGTCAGGGGCTTCAAGCCTTTACCTTTTGGGGTATGGGAGGTTTTGGCTCAGTCACCATCGAACGTCTCCCAGTGTTCGCCATTCTCATGTTTGTGGGTATGATTGGTGCCGTGCTGATGATAAAGCCTTTGGACGCAATGTTGCTGGGCGATGACTATGCGCACAATCTGGGCATCAACGTGCGTCTTACCCATCGTCTCCTGTTCATGCTCACAGGTCTCATTCTGGCCACGACTACTGCATTCTGCGGTCCGGTTACATTCATCGGACTTGCCACTCCTCACCTTGCCCGTTTGCTGACAGGCAGTTCTACACATCGCATACTTCTCCCGCTCACCATGCTGATGGGGGCGGTGATAGCCCTGCTATGCCTACAGGTGTGCTCGTTGCCCCAGTCTGGAGTCTTGCCAGTCAACGTAGTCACTCCGTTGGTCGGAGCCCCGGTAGTGTTGTGGGTAGTTTTGCGAAGTAAGTCTTCCTTGGATTGATGCCGAGGTCGGGGTGGAAGATAGCCACCAAGTTTTCGAGTATGAGGTCGGGGTGAAACGGAGTCTCACCGTAATAATCGTTCACCATAGTGTTGCATACCAACAACTCTGCCTTTATAGGTCTGAGTGCAGGATTGTCGCGAATTATATCCTGCCTGCTGAGAGGCCCAAAACTCTTTATCAACCAAAAATCGGCATTCATGCCACGTTCCAGAATCGTTTCGACTCCCACACTTTGGCTTCCTGCTCCGTCGAGGTCTGCAAAAATATAGTCGGCTCCGGCATCGGCATAGAGAATACCACTCGTAGAGCCTCCACACGGCACGTGCCATACACCCTGATAAGGCTGTTCTGCAAGTAGGGTAGGGCGGTGAGATGATTTGCTGGTCATCATTTTCAACTCGTTGTACCGCTTCTCGACAGCGTCGAAGATACTGTCAGCCATGTTTTCCTTGCCTACGAGTATTCCAAACAGCCTAATCCACTCGGCGCGAGCAAGGGGTGAAATTTCCATATAGTCAGCACATGCCAATACGGGAATGCCAGTCGAGGCAATCTTGCCGTCAATAGCCGACCCTTCGTGAGGCGAAGTAAGCAGGATGTCAGCCCCCGAAGCCACTATGTGTTCTACATTGGGTTGCATACTGCTGCCCAAATCTGCTATTTCTCCCTTTGATACAGCGTCTTTCATAGCTGTGTCCGTGAGGTATTGTACATCACATAGCCCCTTGATGGTATGCTGGCAGCCCAATTCTGTCAGCAGCGAAGCGTGAACCGACGAGTATGCGCACACCTTGCTTACAGGGATTTTGACTCTCGTTACGGATAGTACAGAGAGGGTGTCCCAAGGGTTTCTTACGACAATTTCTATCTCCCCACCACGTCTTGTGACGTTCAGTAGGCGAGCGTGCCTGAAACAGATTTTTTCACCCTCCGAGACAGTGGGCCTATTGCTGTTTCCTGAGTTCCTGCAGCCAATTGTGGCCACACAAACCGCTATAAGCAGTACTCTAATGAGCAGATTATTCATTTTTCTGTTTTTATCAAGTGCAAAGGTAATAATTTTTTTGTATATTTGTCGTCACAATATTAGTAAAGTATATATGAGAAAGGTAGAAGACGGTATGTTCGAATATCGGGGACACAATTATATTGCCCCTTTCCTGCTCATGACGTCTCTGTTTTTTATGTGGGGATTTGCCCATGGCATACTCGAAGTGCTCAACCCACATTTCCAAAGTCAGTTTCAGATAAGCAAGGCCATGTCAGCCTTGACACAGACCGCAGTATACGGAGCATATTTTCTCATGGCACTACCAGCAGGATGGATAATCCGGAAATGGGGCTACCGCCGCGGAGTAGTCACAGGGCTGAGCCTATTTGCCATAGGAGCCTTTATGTTTATCCCAGGCAGTATGTGGAGCAGTTTTGCGTTCTTTACGATTAGTCTCTTCGTGCTCGGCTGCGGACTGACCTGTCTTGAGACCAGTGCCAATCCCTATATCACCATACTCGGACACCCCGACAAGGCAGAGAGCCGTATCAATCTAGCCCAATCTCTCAACGGTATGGGTTGGATAGCAGGCCCACTCGTAGGTGGGCAGCTGCTCTTCACCGGAGTAGACATTGCGGTGCCGTACACCATAGTAGGCACCTTGGTGCTCATCGTGGCAATAATCTTCAGTCAGACAAAATTGCCAGACCCACGCGTGGCATACGAGGTGGACACGCATAGCCACACCGTCGAGGTCCCCATCAATCGTCCTGCCTTCGCATTCGGTATGCTATCCCTGTTGCTATACGTTGCAGCCCAGACAGGAGTCAATAGTTTCTTCATCAACTACGCCACAGAGAAATGTACCGTAGCCCCAAAGACAGCGAGCTTGATGTTGGCATTCGGAGGTATGGGACTATTCTGCGTAGGGCGTTTCGCAGGCGGAGCCCTCATGAGCCATATCAGTCCCAAGAAGGTATTGCTCACCTGTGCCATGATAGCCGCGACAGCTACGTCAGTAGTGATAGCCTCCAAAGGGCTCATCGCTCTCGCAGCTTTCTTCCTGCTATACCTTGGAGAGAGCATAATGTTTCCTACCATATTCTCGTTTGCGCTGAGAGACGCAGGCACGCAGACCAAGCTCGCCTCCTCGCTGCTCATCATGACAATAGTCGGAGGAGCCATAGCCCCGATAATGATGGGAAGCATCGCCGACAAGACAGGCAATATGTCCTTGCCATTCATCATACCACTCCTATGCTACATAGTCATAGCCCTCTACGCAGCAAGGAGAAAATCCACACAAACAACCTAAACAAACAAAATAGCATGAAAAAACTACTATTGACAATCGCTCTCGTCATAGCAGGCATGACAGCCAGATCGCAGAGCACGAGTATTATCCCCATACCACAAAAGGTGGTAGAGAATGCTGGAGGAAAGCTTGAAAAATGGTCATCCAAGAAGATCAAGTATGCCAAAGACAAAAAGCTCGCAGAGGAAGCATACGTCCTCGACATCACAGCAAAAGGCATCACCATCAAGTCGTCTACGGAGAAAGGAAAGTTCTATGCGCTCCAGACACTCAATCAGCTCTCAGAGACCAATCCTGATGGCCTGCCCCTGCTACGCATCGAAGACGAGCCACGTTTCGGCTATCGAGGATTCATGCTCGACGTCAGCCGTCACTTCTTCAGCATGGACGAGCTCAAGAAGATTCTTGACCTCATGGCACGCTACAAGATGAATGTCTTCCACTGGCACCTGACCGACGACCAAGGCTGGAGAGCAGAGATCAAGAAATACCCCAAGCTCACCACTATCGGAGCCACTCGTGCAGGCAACTACGACACCCCCATACGCCAGATAGAAGAAAACGGGCAGATCTACTGGACAGGCAATGGGGTCAAGACCAACGAGCAGTACGGCCCCTACTACTATACCCAGGATGAAATGAAGGAGATAGTAGCATACGCCAAAGAACGCCAGATTGAAGTCCTGCCCGAGATAGATATGCCAGGACACATCGTCTCGGCCATGGCAGCATATCCCGAGTATAGTTGTCACCCGGAACGCACTCCCCAAGTGTGGAGTGGAGGAGGCATCAGTGGCGATGTGCTCAACGTAGCCAACCCCAAAGCCGTAGACTTTGCCAAGGACATACTCGCAGAGCTCTGCGACATCTTCCCCTACCCGTATATCCACATCGGAGGAGACGAGTGTCCTACATCACAATGGGAGACCAACCCACAATGCCAGCAGCGTTACAGGGAACTTGGCCTCAAGAGCTATCGCGCCCTACAGACTCACTTTATCAAAGAGATAGCCGACTACGTCAAGACCAAAG
>CALZLQ010000045.1 GCA_945788385.1 uncultured Prevotellaceae bacterium | reverse complement strand
TGAGAATCGAACTACGACTTCGTCGAGTTCTTCGACTTTCATACCTTGTTCCATTGTATTATGTGTTTGTTTGTTTTTACGTTGGGCAGTATTGCTTCACAAATAGTTAGCAATCCTTATAGAAATCGCCACAAAGATACAACTTTGTGGCGAAATAACTAACATTTTGTACAAAAATTCTTTTCAAATAATGGTACCCCCGCCGGGAATCGAACCCGGATCAAAGGTTTAGGAAACCTCCGTTCTATCCATTTAACTACAGGGGCGTATAGAAAAGCAGCTTGATTTACTGCTTTCCTATCTATATATTAAAGAGCGTTTAATCCTCCTTGATGCGCTTGCCCATGGTAAGATATGCCACAGGTACGGCTACGAAGATTGAACTGAATGTACCGAATATCACACCCAATATCATTGCGAATGAGAAGCTGATGATTGAGCCTGCTCCACCACCGATGATGCCAATCAGGAAGATGACGAGCAAAACGATGAATGTAGAGACTGAGGTGTTGACAGTACGATTCAGGGTGCTGTTGACTGACTGATTGAAGAGGTCCTGACGGTCATGCTTTGGCATGAGCGCGATATTCTCGCGGATACGGTCGAACACTACCACCTTGTCGTTGATAGAATAACCGATAGCTGTCAGGATTGCTCCGATGAAGGTCTGGTCAATCTCAAGCGAGAATGGCATCCATCCCCAACACAGGGCGTAGGCTCCGAGTATCAGCATGATATCACAAATCAAGGCTGTGATAGCACCCACTGAGAATGACAGGTTGCGGAATCGTATGAAGATATACGCGAATATGGCTATGAACGCTATGATGATACTATAGATTGCACCCATAGTGATGTCCTCAGCGATAGAGGGACCTACTTTCTGGCTGCTGACGATAGAGCCACCTGCGCGCTCGTCGCGGTTTATAAAGGTCTCAAGGGTGAGATCCTTGTCGAGCATACCTCCGTCCTTGAAGACTTCGAAGAGCTTCTCTTCTATCTCGCTGTCTACCTCGATGCCTTCCTCGTCAATGCGGTAATTGGTGCTGATACGGAGGCTGTTGCCCTCGGTACCGATAGCGATGGCATTGGTGTTGCTCTCGGGGAATGCTGCTGTCAGCAGATTGTTGGCTTGCGCTGCTGTTACGGGCTGGTCGAACATCACAACAAAGTTGCGTCCGCCTGTGAAGTCAATACTCTTGCTGAAGCCACGTCCGAACATACCGACCAGTGCTACGGCTACCATGATTCCGAAGACGGCAAAGCTGGTCTTGTACGCGCTCATAAACTTGTAGGCGGGATCCTTGAAGCTGAGCAGGTTGCCGATTCGGGTCTTAAACTTCAGGCCGAGCCACTTGTCGCGAGACATCATTGCTGTGTAGACAAGACGGGTCAGGAACACTGCTGTGAAGAAGCTGACGATGATACCGATGATGAGTGTGGTGGCAAAGCCTTTGATAGGACCTGTGCCGAAGTAGTAGAGTATGATACCTGTGATGATGGAGGTCAGGTTGGAGTCAAAGATTGCGCTGAAAGCATTGCTGTAGCCTGCAGCGAGGGCCTCGCGTACACGCTTGCCTGCCTTCATCTCCTCCTTGGTGCGCTCGTAGATAAGCACGTTGGCATCGACCGCCATACCCAAGGTAAGCACCATACCTGCGATACCACTCATGGTGAGTGATGCCTGGAAACTGGTGAGGATACCTATGGTAAAGAAGAGGTTGAGAAGGAGAGCTCCATTGGCTACCATACCGGGGATTACTCCGTACATGGATATCATGTAGAACATCAGGATGACAAAGGCAATGATGCATGACCACACTCCGAGACGGATAGACTCGGCACCGAGTGTAGGACCGACTATCTCCTCGCTGACAATCTTGGCAGGAGCGGGCATCTTGCCTGACTTGAGCACGTTGGCAAGGTCGCGTGTGTCCTCGGTAGTAAAGTTGCCGGAGATTGAAGAGTTGCCGCCTGTAATCTCGCTCTGCACTACGGGAGCTGAGTATACATTGTCATCGAGTACGATGGCTACGCAACGCTTCAAGTTGGCCTTTGTCAAGGCTGCCCAGCGACGTGCACCGTCTACGTTCATCTTCATGCTGACACATGGGCGTCCGTTTTGGTCAAACTCATCTTTGGCATCTGTGACTACATCGCCTTCGAGAGGTGCACGGCCATTGCGCTCTGTGACCTTGATGGCATAGAGCTCATGAATATTTGAGTTGGCACCCTCGCCTACTCCCTTCACGCCCCACTTCAAGCGGAGGTCAGCAGGAAGGATAGCCTTTGCTTCGGGAGTCTCAAGGAGCTCTGTGATTGCGTCCATATCGCGCTTTGCTGCATAGCCCACGACGCAGTTGTCACCACCATTGATGACTTGCAGGCGGCTCAAGAGGGGATGCTGCTTGCGCACTGCTTCGAGGTCCGCGCTTGTAGTCTCCTGGCTCTTGTCCTGACCAGCTACGACCGCTGCAAGGTCTGCCTTCTTGGCTTCAGGCTCTGCGTTTACGCTATCATTGCTTATAGAGTCGGCGACCTCAGCTTCCACTCCGCTTGCTGCTGCTGCAAGTTTGGTATCGAGCTGAATGAGGAACTGCGCTACTTCGGTGCAAGTATATGTCTCCCAAAACTCAAGGTTGGCTGAACCTTGCAGGAGCTTACGTACACGCTCGGGCTCCTTGACACCTGGCATTTCGATCATGATGCGACCCTCCTGACCTTCGAGTGCCTGGATATTGGGCTGAACCACACCGAAGCGGTCTATACGCGTACGCAATACGTTATATGAATTGTCGATTGCAGCCTTGACTTCAGAACGGAGCACTGACTCCACTTCCTTGTCGCTGCTCTTGGTGTTGACTTGCTCACGCAGCTGCTGGGTAGCAAACAGTTCTGCCAGACTGCGTTCTGGGGCAAGTGTCTTAAACTCCTTGACGAATAGGGTAATAAAATCACTCTGGCTTTGAGAGGCCTGCTTAGTGGCGTTCTCCACGGCCTTACGGAAGGTCTCGTCAGTCTCCTCCTTGTGGTCGGCAAGAGCCTTTACCACATCGGGCACGCTGACTTCAAGAATCACGTTCATACCACCCTTGAGGTCGAGGCCCAAACCGATACCCATCTCACGACACTCCTTGAGAGTCCACGTGCCGAGATAAATCTTGTTGTTGAGCAACGAATCCATGTAGTGGTCTGCCGCGTCTTGCCCCTCTGTGGCAACCATCTCCTCATACTTGCCCTCATAGTGGTTGGCAACCACTGAGAAGCTCATGTAGAAGACGCATACCAAAGCCAGCAATACTGCGAAAAACTTCACAAATCCTTTGTTTAGCATTGTTCAGTAGATTTATTGTTTTTATTGTTTTTATTTTGATTTCACGCCAAAAAGCACGCAAATATACAACCTTTTTTCCAATAAAACCTAAAAATGAGCGTAAAAATACTCATTATTGGCTTAAATTAGGTACTCTGTGCAGAAAAGTGACAATCGGATGGTGGTCTGACGATTTAGTTTTCTGGTCTACATAGGAGTACATCGGCTCGAATTCATCACTGACAAAAATATGGTCAATCCTGACTGGAAAAGCCTTGCCTCGAAACGACACTCCTATGCCATTGCCACTCTCGGTATAGGCATTGGTCAAGCGTCGGGAGAGCAACTGCGCCACATACGACACGGGGGTCTCATTCATATCACCGCAGACTATGGTCGGGTATATCTCGGCAGACACGGCCACGCTGTCGAGCAGCATAGCCTGACGGGCCCGTTCTGCTGAAGAGGCGGCCAGTTTGTGAAGCATGGTCATACCGCTGGCTTTTAGTTTATGGCGGTCCTTGTCGGCAATGGCTTCCTGATACGCGCTCCGGTCTTCGATGCTCAGACCTGTACTCTCGAGATGAGCGGTGCAGGCAAATATAGTATCTCCGCTGTGCATGACCACACGAGCTGTCAGTATACCATTACCTTCATGGGGTGTACCTTCATAGTCTGCCGTTGTGATAATCTGCCCTTTTGCCGCTATGAGCAACATATTGCCTTTGACTATCTCATATCCTGCCGAGTCGAGACGTGCTTCCATCTCTCGCGCAGCATTGCACCCTGCATTATATTCTTGCAGACAAATGATGTCGGCATCGCTCCACACCACATATTCTGCTGTCTCAAAGCCATTCATATCATCGGTGGTGTTGAAGTTGAAGACATTGAATGACAAGACCTTGATATAATCTCCATCATCGGGATGCTCGGTAAAGTTGATGGGGAAATAGTCCTTGACATAGCTCCAACACAGCGCAATGCCTATCACGGGCATCAGTAGCCAACGTCTCGATACTATCAGCCATGGGATGACAAACAGGACGTTGACGAGCAAGACCACAGGAAAAGCCAATCCTGCAAGGGCGATGTAAGGGTGCTCGACTGGCGACACTCGGGTAGAGAGACATACCAGCCACAGTATCGTCAGTGCAAGCAGATTAGCAGTTGCAATAGAGTAGACCAACAACAGGCGCGACACTCGGCGCAAAACAGACTTAGTCAATAGTTACGGCGATAGATGTTAATATTATCCCTCCTGCGACCTCTGCGTCTGAAGGGGCGGCGCAACTTGTTGAGCAGGTCATTGTCGCCAAGGTCTGACCATATAATCAGCAGTATAAGCCCTGCGAGCATTCCGCCAAGATGGGCATAATGAGCTACGCCGTCATTGCTGCGCGCTGCAAAAAGTTCAATCAGGGCATAGCCAATGACGAAAAATTTAGCCTTGATTGGGACAGGCAGGGGGAAGATGAACATTCTCTCTTCGGGGAAAAGCAGTCCGAATGCCAGCAGAATACCGTAGACTGCACCACTCGCTCCTACAGTGTTCCACAAATTGATACTTACGGCCATTCCATCTTGCACCACAAAGTTTCCCTCAATGAGCTGGCCAAAGTGCATGGCCTTGGTGACATGGTCCATCGAGATATAATGCACATACTGCACAAGTTCTTGGATAAGTCCGGCACCTATACCACACAGCAGATAGTATATCAGGAAACGCTTGCTCCCCATGACGTGCTCTATGATACGGCCGAACATCCAAAGAGCAAACATATTGAAGAAGAGATGTTCCCACCCTCCGTGCATGAAAATATACGACACTAACTGATAGGGCATGAAATGGTCTGCGAGGAAGAAGTGCAGACCCAACATATCATTTAAGTCCATGCCATAACGCTCTGCCACAAGCTTGGCCGCAAAGCACAAGCAGTTGATGATGAGCAGATTTTTTGTGATAGGAGGCATTTGATTCATTTTGCAATACCTTTATTAAGCCATTCAATAAATGCAGGAATATCCTCATCATAGCCATAGCTTGGCGCGAGAGGCATACCTTGTGTATCTACAAGCACATAGAAGGGCTGCGCGTTGGCTCCAAACTTATGGCGCTGGAGATAGCTCCACTTGTCGCCCACAGTACGCAGGGTGCGCTGCTTGCCCATTTCCTCTACGGGGAGAGGCTCGGGCAGAGGGGTCTTGTCGTCAACATGCAGAGTAATCAGCACGTAACTGTTGTTTATAATATCAGCCACAACGGGGTCGGTCCACACAGCAGCTTCCATCTTGCGGCAATTCACACAGCCAAAGCCTGTAAAGTCGATCATCACGGGCAAGCCTTTGTCCTTGGCATAGGACATACCTGCCTCATAGTCATCAAACTGGGCTCTGACCTCCTCTTTTGCCAGGGTGAAATCCTGTGTATTCATCGGAGGAGCAAACGCACTGACAGCCTTGCACGGCGCGCCCCACAATCCCGGTACCATATACAATGCAAAGGCAAAAGCCCCCATACCTATGACAAGACGCCATATACCTGTACGTGGGTTATGGACTACTTCGCCCATCTCATCATATTCGTCTTCATCATGAGGCAGACGAATCCAATGTAGCAAATATGCTCCCATCAGTGCGAAAATGACTATCCAGAGCGCAAGGAACACCTCGCGGTCAAGTATGTGCCAACCATAGGCAAGGTCTGCTACAGAGAGGAACTTCAGCGCAAAAGCCAACTCCAGGAATCCGAGCAGGACCTTTATGCAGTTCATCCAGTTGCCGCTCTTGGGAGCACTCTTGAGCATCGTAGGGAATAATGCAAAGAGCGTAAAGGGCAGAGCTAAAGCCAGGGCAAAGCCAAGCATACCCATGACGGGGGCAAGCATCTGGCCGGAAGTGCCTACCTCGACGAGCAGGAATCCGATGATAGGACCCGTGCAGGAGAAACTTACGAGACTCAGTGTAAACGCCATCAGGAAGATGCTGATAAAGCCTGTGGTTCGCTCTGCCTTGCTATCCACTGCATTTGTCCATGACGAGGGCAGCGACAACTCAAAGCCTCCGAGGAAACTCAAGCCAAAAAGCACCAGGAGGAGGAAGAAGAATATATTGAATGGGGCATTGGTACTCATCGCATTGAGCGCACTTGCCCCAAATATCATGGTCACAATCCAGCCCAATGATACGTAGATCACTACTATTGACGCGCCGTAGGTCAAAGCTTCGCGCACGGCCTGGGAGCGTGAGTCCTTGTTGCGCTTCAAGAAGAAACTCACAGTCATCGGAATGATGGGCCACACGCAGGGGGTAAGTAGGGCGAGAAGTCCTCCACCCATTCCCATGAGGAATATCCACAAGAGTGAAGCGCTGCGAGAAGACTCGGTGCCGTCCATGTCTCTCAATATATCGACAACAGGAGCCCACAAATCATTCTCTATATCCTTAGTATCCACAGCTGTCTCTATGACTGTCTCTGTCGAATCGGCAGATGCTTCTGGCACAGTCTCGGAGAGTTGTTCTTTAGTCTCGCTATCCTTAGGGGCCTCGGCTACAGCAGACGCTGCTGCTGACTGGGGAGCCTCGCCTGCGATGTCAAACTCGACATCTGATGGTGGAATACAGTTTTCGTCATTGCAAGCGCCATAGGTCAGATAGCCTTTGGCTACATACTTCTGACTTGTAATCTCATACGCCTGGGTGAAAGTCACACTACCCTCGACTGTCTCGACTTCCATGCCAAACATGGCATCCATGCCACGATGCACCCTACCCTGTGTCTTCAATCCTCCCATTGGTTTCAATCCTTCACACTTGTCAAGGGTAATGCTTGCCACGGTAGGTCCACCCTCAGCAAAGTTTGAGCCGTATACGTGCCACCCCTCGTCTATCTTGCCTGAGAAGCTGAGCAAAAGTTGTCCTTTTTCGGTAACCTTATGAGAAACAGAAAAATGTACAGGCTCTGCCATCTGCGCAACACTCACAGTGCAGCAGGCTAATGCAATCGCAAATATACTAAAAAGTCTTTTCATATTCAAAATATACAACTTTGCGCACGCAAAGTTACGATTAAGCAAGCGAAATTGCAAATATTTACCTAAAACAATCATTAGTGTTATGCTGATAACTGTGTAATTTTTAGCTTTTCAGGGATGTAGTGTCTTGCTTTCATGTTGTATTATGGTACTGGGTCATATCCGTGTCCTCCCCACGGGTGGCATCGTAGTATGCGTCGTATGGCTAAATAGAGACCTTTGATGGGGCCATGCTTACGAAGTGCTTCGATGGCATATTGGCTACATGTGGGAGTGAAACGACATGAGGGAGGAGTGAGCGGAGAGATACATAACTGATAGAAACGTATGGGGAGTATGAGTAGACGGCTCAAGGCTCTGGCAAGGAGGTTGTGGGGGCTTCTTGTATCTGACATAGTATCTTTTCGAGCAGTATGATGAGTTTACGACTGACAAGGTGACTGGGCTGGAGCTCGGGGCTTGTCCAAATGATTGCAATATCAAGGCTCAGTGTGGGGACAACGCTGAGCATGTGTTGGTTCAGGCGATAGGCTTCGCGTATCTGGCGTTTGCAGCGATTGCGGTCTACGGCATGTTTGAAGTGACGTTTGGAAACGGAAACGAGGATGCGTATGCCTGCACCCTCGGTCTTTCTATATATAGCACGCAGCGGATAAGAGGTGGCAACATGTGTGTCTGCTCCTGCAAACAACTCTTTGATGGCCTTCTTGCTGCTTAGTCGCTGGCTTTTGCGTAATGTATATCGCATCTACTTGTTTTGCTGAGTGAGGTAGGCGTCGAGGGCTGCCGTTATGCTGGGATATTCGGGGGTGGGAGCCTGAAGGTCGAGACGTAGACCTGCCTCGGTAACAGTCTTGGCGGTGGCGGGACCAAAGGTGGCTATCTTGGTGTCGCCTTGGTTATAGTTGGGGAAGTTCTTGAGCAAGGAGTGTATGCCGCTGGGGCTGAAGAATACGAGCATGTCGTAGTCGAAGGGCTCGTTGTCTGCGAAATCGTTGCTGACGGTGCGGTACATCACTGCATTAGTGTAGCGTATGTTCTTGGCATCGAGTAGTTGTGTGAATTCTGTGCTGTGTACATCGCTCTGGGGAATGAAGAATGTCTCGTCTTTGTGCTTGAGCATGAGGGGGAGCAGATCGTTGATTTTACCTGTCTCTCCGTAGAAGACTTTGCGCTTGCGGTATTGTACATAGCGCTGGATATAGAGCGAGATTGTCTCCGTGATACAGAAATATTTCATATCCTCGGGTATGTCGACACGCATCTCCTGACACAACTTGAAGAAGTTGTCGATAGCATGGCGGCTGGTGAAGACTATGGCTGTGTGGTCGAGGATGTTGACGCGCTGGGCGCGGAACTCACGTGGAGTGAGACTTTCGACTTTGATAAAGGGTCGGAAAATGATTTCTACTTTGTGCTTGTTGGCAATAGCATAGTAGGGAGACTTCTCTGATGTTGGCTTGGGTTGT
>CALZLQ010000044.1 GCA_945788385.1 uncultured Prevotellaceae bacterium | reverse complement strand
AACCTCAAAACCTCATAACCTAATAACCTCAAAACCTTACAAAATGATAATCGAGAAATCATTCAACCTCAATATTGAGGAGAGTATACGCCGACATTGGTCGACTCCTGCTCTGAGCGACTATGGGCAGCATACGATGCAGTATAGTGACGTTGCCGAGGGGATTGCCAAAATACATATCCTTTTTGAGGAGACTGGTATAAAGAGGGGCGACAGAATTGCGATATGTAGCCGAAATATGAGCAGGTGGGGAGTGGTTTTTCTCGCCACTCTCACCTACGGGGCAGTGGCCGTGCCGATACTGCACGAATTTCATCCTGAACAGATACATCAGATAGTCAATCATTCGGAAGCGCGCATCCTGTTCGTGGGTGACAGGGTGTGGAAAAATCTTAAAGTCGCAGAGATGCCTAACCTCTTGGGCGTCATGCAGATTAATGATTTTGCGCTCTTGAGCTCTAATGAGGAGAAGTTTGCCGAGGTGGCAGGAAGCTTGAATCTGTATTTTGGCAAACACTATCCTGCCAACTTCGGCATCGAGGATATAAAATATCATGAGGATGAGCCTGAGGAGCTTGCCATCATCAACTACACAAGCGGCACTACGAGCAACTCTAAGGGTGTCATGATACCGTATCGTGCTATTTTGGGCAACATGCTTTGTGCTAAGGATATCATGGGAGAGCATGCCAAGGCTGGAGATGCGATTCTGTCTATGCTGCCTATGGCTCATACTTTTGGTATGTCATTTGAGTTCCTTTACGAGTTTATAATAGGTGTGCATGTCTATTTCCTTACCAGCATTCCCACCCCTACTATATTGCTCAAGGCTCTCAAGGAGATTCGCCCTGTGGCTCTCGTGTGTGTGCCTCTCATCATCGAGAAGGTGGTGCGCAAGGCTGTGATGGAGAAAATCAAGGATCCTAAAATCAAGTTGTTGCTCAAGACTCCTTTCGTTGGGCGCAAAATCAAGGACAAGATTCGCCAAGGTATACATGAGGCCTTTGGTGGTAATTTCTATGAGGTCGTCATCGGTGGTGCTGCCATGAATCAGGAGGTGGAGGCTCTGCTGCATGACATAGGGTTCAACTTCACTATCGGGTATGGTGCTACTGAGTGTGCCCCTCTCATCTGCTGCGAAGACTGGCACAAGTTTGTCAAGGGCTCTTGCGGCAAAGTGGTACGCGATATGCAATTGAAGATTGACAGCCGCAATCCCTACGACACTCCAGGCGAAATACTCGTGCGTGGACGCAACGTGATGCTCGGCTACTATAAAAACCCCGAAGCTACGGCTGAGACTCTTGTGGACGGCTGGTATCATACTGGTGACCTTGGCGTAATAGACCGCTATGGCAACCTCTATATCAAGGGGCGTATCAAGAATATGCTCCTGTCGAGCAACGGCCAGAATATCTATCCAGAGGAAATTGAGGACAAACTCGCCAATATGGAGCTCGTGCAGGAATGCGTCGTAGTACAGCGTGAGGGCAAACTTGTAGGTCTCGTATATCCTCAGACTGACGAAATCAAGAAACGCAATCTTGACGAGAAGGGACTCAAAGCCATAATGGAGCACAACCGCAAGATTCTCAATACTCAACTGGCTGCATACGAGCAGTTGGCTGCCATTGAGTTGCGCGACGAGGAGTTTGAGAAGACTCCAAAACGCTCGATAAAACGTTTCTTGTACAGTTGATACAAAAAAAAATAAATATGTACAGGGTAGCGACATGAAGTTTATTCGGTCACTACTCTTTTTTTAGAAATAAAACGGGTAAAAGCTTCGTTTTTTTCTGAAAAAAGAGTATCTTTGCGAAGCATAAAATACACCCTACTGATGAAAGAAATACGAAACTTCTGTATCATAGCTCATATCGACCATGGCAAGTCGACACTTGCTGACCGCTTGCTTGAGACTACCCAGACCATCAAGGCTACTCACGGACAGATGCTTGACGACATGGATCTCGAACAGGAACGAGGCATCACCATCAAGAGTCATGCCATACAGATGGAGTATAATTACGAACCGACAGATGCTGCATCGTCTTTTGCTGCAGGCAAATACATACTAAATCTCATTGATACCCCAGGACATGTCGATTTCTCATACGAGGTCTCACGCTCGATAGCAGCATGTGAGGGTGCACTACTCGTCGTAGATGCCACTCAGGGGGTACAGGCTCAGACCATTTCCAACCTTTATATGGCCATAGACAATGATCTCGAAATCATCCCCGTCATCAACAAATGCGACATGCCTAATGCTATGCCGGATGAGGTGGAGGACGAAATCATCGAGCTCATCGGCTGCGGACGCGAAGAGATAATACGTGCCAGTGGCAAGACTGGTCAGGGCGTAGCCGACATCTTGAAGGCAGTAGTAGAGCGTATTCCTGCCCCTAAGGGAGACGAGCAGGCTCCGCTTCAGGCTCTCATATTTGATAGTGTATTCAATCCTTTCCGTGGCATCATAGCCTATTTCAAGATAGTCAACGGCAGTATCCGAAGCGGAGAGCAGGTGAAGTTTATCAATACTGGCAAGGAATACAAGGCTGATGAAATCGGTGTGCTCAAGATGGACCTCAGTCCGCGCAAAGAGCTGCGCTGTGGAGATGTAGGCTATATTGTGTCTGGCATCAAGACTGCTACTGAGGTGAAAGTCGGCGATACAATCACAACGGTGGAGAATCCTTGTCCGAATGCCATTGACGGCTTTGAGGAGGTCAAGCCTATGGTCTTCGCCGGAGTATATCCCATCGAGACTGAGGATTTCGAGAATCTTCGCGCCTCACTTGAGAAGCTCCAGCTCAACGATGCATCACTCACTTTCACGCCCGAATCGTCCGTAGCTTTGGGATTTGGTTTCAGGTGCGGTTTCCTCGGTCTGCTACACATGGAAATCATTCAGGAGCGATTGGACCGCGAGTTTAACATGGATGTTATCACGACCGTGCCCAACGTGTCATATATGGTATACGACAAACATGGCGAAGTCAAAGAGGTACACAACCCTGCCGGTATGCCCGACCAGACGCTCATTGACCACATTGATGAACCTTATATCCATGCCACGGTGATTACTAAGACTGACTACATAGGCAACATCATGACCCTGTGTCTCGGCAAGCGTGGAGAGCTGCTCAAGCAGGACTACATCTCAGGCAACCGCGTTGAGATACAGTATGCGATGCCGCTTGGCGAGATAGTCATAGACTTCTACGACAAGCTCAAGTCTATCTCGAAAGGATATGCATCATTTGACTATCACCCCATGGGCTTCCGTCCCTCCAAGCTCGTCAAGATGGACATTCTTCTCAACGGGGAGCCTGTCGATGCACTCTCTACCCTAACCCATTTTGACAATGCTGAGACTTTTGGCCGCCGTATGTGCGAAAAACTCAAAGAGTTGCTCCCCAGACAACAGTTTGACATAGCTATACAGGCAGCAATAGGTGCCAAGATTATAGCTCGCGAGACCGTCAAGCAGGTGCGCAAGGACGTCCTCGCCAAGTGTTATGGAGGAGATGTCTCACGCAAGCGCAAGCTTCTTGAGAAGCAGAAGAAGGGCAAGAAACGCATGAAGCAGATAGGCAACGTACAGGTCCCGCAGAAAGCATTCCTTGCCGTACTCAAACTTGACTAAGAATAGTGACATAAAACATACTGATATGGACATCAGGAAAGACGTAGCGCGTGAAATAGCACGCCGATATTGCAGGCTCGAGCCTGCAAGCATAGAGATTCTTGCGACCCTGTTGATACCGATGAAGTTCAACCGTGGCGATATCGTCCTCAATGCAGGTGAGGAATGCACATGTATGTACTATGTCGAGCGTGGTATGGTGCGCCAGTTTTATCACAAGAATGGCAAGGACGTCACCGAACACTTCTCTTTCGAGGGTGGTATCGTCATGTGTATCGAATCGCTTCTGAAGCATGTCCCCAGCCAGATTACTATCGAGGCTCTTGAGACGACGCATCTCTTTGCACTGCCACGCAAGGCTCTTTTTGCTGCCATTGACTCGTGTGCAGAGCTTGGCATACTTTACCGCAAGATTACAGAGCATGCCTTGATCAGCTCACAGCACCATGCTGACTCACAACGCTTCGAAAATGCTCAGGAACGCTACGAGCGACTCATGCGCGAGAAGCCTGAAATCATACTCCGCGCTCCTATGATACACGTAGCATCGTTCCTGCAGATGACACCTGAGACACTCTCACGCGTCAGGGCTGTAGTCGAAAAGAGCAGTCGCGAAAAATGATTCTCCTACGTCACACACTCTACTCATGATGATAAGGCTCACGATGCAGTATCGTCATGGCACGATATACCTGCTCGACAAACAGGAGCCGTATCATCTGATGAGAGAGTGTCATCCGTGACAAGGAGATTTTTTCGTCTGCCCTCTCGTACACACAGGGGGCAAAACCATAAGGTCCGCCCACCACACATAGCAAACGCTTCACTCCTCCGTTCATTTTCTTCTGTAGCCACGCAGCAAACTCTATGCTACGTCTCTCCTCTCCGTGTTCGTCGAGTAGCACCACTCTGTCACCAGGCATTATGCGTTGCAGGATAAGGGAGCCTTCAGCAGCTTTCTGCTCAGCCTCGCTCATCGATTTAGTCTGTCGCAATTCGGGAATGACCTCAATCTCTACAGGCAGATAATGCTTCAATCGTTTCATATATTCATCGACCAAAGCGATTATGTGAGGATCCGTGGTCTTGCCCACTACAAGTAGAGTGACTTTCATTTTGTCGTGTTTTGGAATGCTCCTATATCAACCGAGTCTTGTTTCATGGGACGTATTGCCCCTCTGCCATCTATATCAAGTTTCAGGTCTGGATACATTGCAAATACCGCTACGTCAGCCCTACGATACATCATCGAACTGTCTGTAGGAGTAAAATCATATAGACGTTCGTACCCCTGGAATCGTGTAAACTGGCTCTCTCCGCGCACTTCAAGGTCGTCTGTCTCATATATAGTGCGCACGAAGCGCAATGTATCTGCATCGGAATTGACTGTACGCATATAGCAGTTGTGAAAGAGATAATCTACCCGATACTGTTCGTCATCAGGGTGTTTGGATTGCATCAGAAAGTCTCCACTTACTACATCGCTGCCATAACCCGTTATGACACAGTTATAGAAATGTGCCTTCTTTACAGGCCAGTACAAGCGGTCGTTGTATGACAGTTCGTTGTCTGTTATAGCCAGAGCCATGCCTCTCTCGGCATCATAGTTGTAATACTGCGCCAGTGTGCAGAAAAGCATCTCTGTCTCTCCGCCGAGCATCTTATACAAGTCTCCGAACGAATTGCTCAGCTGCGTGTTGTAGCATAATAGTTTCGTACGCGTGGTAAACAGGGCATTGCCGCCAGAATTATGAAATACGCTGTTGCTTATAGTCAGGCGTGTATCGACAGCTTCGAGTCCGAATGTGGCGCTATGCATGTCCAGACAGTTGATGTGGTGATGATTGTCACTGCCAGACAATCGTACCCCACCCCATTGCTGAGGGGTGTTGTCATAGGGAAGATAGTCAAAAAGTCCTCCCATACGACTGCCACGCATTATCACAGGATTGCCATATTCGCCCTCTACATTCAGCACACCGTTCACCAGCATCAGTGCATCATGGTCAAACATCAGACACGTGCCGGCCTTGATTGTCAGGGTTGCGCCCTGTGCGACTTCAAGAGTATCATGCACCACGATAGGACGACGGGATTCTATCACCTCATCCTCTGTAATCAACTTACGTCCATACCAATGGTAGGCATTTTGTCCGTAAGCCAGCAAGGTGATGTACTGTTGCTTGCCGTTCTCCAGCTGGAAGTATATGCTGTCTGACCATGTCAATATATCATCTGTATCCTCATCGGGCAGCGTTGCCTCGACAAGTACAAAGAGACTGTCACCACCTGCGACATCAAAATTTGCATATGTACCGCCAGGTACATGCTCACCGTCGACATTCAGTCTGAAATGGCTTGCTGCCCCATGCTTCAGTCCGAGCCTGGTGATACGCACTCCCTTGTCATTGGTGTTGAACACTACCACCCTGCTCGTACTGCTGCTAATCGTCGTAATCAATGTGTCAAAACACACGGTATCACTGCCGAAAGAGAGGCGCGCATCAGCATCAACGCTAAACGACTCCAAATCGCTACAGGCAGCCATCATGACCGCTCCGATGAGCATCCCTATAAAAATCCCGTTTCTCAAACTTCTACAATTATATATTCTTTAATACAGACAACAAGTGATCCCATACCAGTTTCACGGTCGGTATCAGCATTCGCTCGTCTGGACTGTGTACACCACGCATAGTCGGGCCCATGCTCACCATATCCATACCTGGAAATTTCTCGCTGAACAGTCCGCACTCCAGTCCGGCATGAATGCCGCCGACGAATGGTTCCTTGTCAAAAAGCTGCTTGTACTGCTCTACGACCACGGTCAGGAGTTTACTTTCCGGATTCATCTTCCACCCGGGATAACCCTCGCCCGTCTCTACATCCGCACCAGCGAGCATGAAAGCAGCGCGAAATGCTGCCGCTACGTTGTGGCGAGCACTCAATATAGAGCTACGCTGCGAAGAGTTGATACGTATGGTCCTGTCTTCGGCGTGCAGATGTATACTTGCCAAGTTGGAACTTGTCTCGACCAAGTCTATGTCCTGACACATGGCAAACACGCCATTGAACACGGCCTGAAGCGATAATATCAGATTGCGCGATGTCTTGGTATCAACGACGTACTCGGGCGAAGATTCGCTCTCGAGCAAGAACTCCATTGTCTTCTCGGTCTTGGAAAATTCCTCCTCGACTTCGGCCTGATAGACATTCCAATCCACTCGCAACTGTTCCTTGAACGCATAGGGCACAGCGACCAAGGCCATAGCCTCTCGTGGTATGGCATTGTGCAGTCCGCCAGCCTGAATATCAGCCAGACGAAGAGTCGTTTTCTCCATCTCCATAAAGAGGAAACGCGACAACAGTTTGTTGGCATTTGCACGCATTTTGTTGATATCATCACCACTGTGTCCTCCAGTCAGGCCCTTTACCGTCAGACGTGCGAAAAACATATCTTTTGTCACTGGCTCCTGCTCGTAGTGGAACACGGTTGTAGTGCGACATCCGCCAGCACAGCTCACAAAGATGCTGCCTTCCTCCTCGTTGTCAAGGTTTATCATCATACGCCCCTTGATAAAATCCTCAGGCATGGCCTGTGCACCAGTCAGTCCGGTCTCTTCATCGCGCGTGAAGACACACTCCAATGCGGGGTGCGGAATATCTGTCGAGCGCAACAGGGCTATCTCCATCGCACATCCTATACCGTCATCGGCGCCTAATGTGGTACCTTTTGCCTTGAGCCATTCTCCATCCACCCAAGTCTGTATGGCATCTCTTTCGAAATCAAACTCTACATCGTTGTTTTTCTCACACACCATATCCATATGACTCTGCAGAACAACGATGGGTCTGTCTTCCATACCCTTGGTGGCTGGCTTGCGAATGACTACATTGCCTATCTCGTCGCGCATGGTCTCAAGACCGAGCTCACGCCCTACACTCAGGAGGTACTCCATCATTCTGTCTTCCTTCTTTGAAGGACGTGGTACCTTGTTTATCTCACTAAAAGCCTCGAATACAGAGGCAGGTTGCAACAATTCTGACATATTAATACATTATTATCTTATACTTACATAACATACTCACAGAGCCAAATATTTTACAAGCGCATAAAAGCAAACATTTTTTAACAAAATATAGAGGATAATATTTGGCTAATATCACTCTATTTCATATCTTTGTGTTTGCAAATATACAAATTTATGTTCAAACTCGTACTAATTATCTGTGCAATTTGTCTCATAAGCGTGCTTCTCCTCTCCATAGGGGTAATATTGCGTACCGACGGCAAGTTTCGCAGTCTTCACATAGGACAGAGTCCACACATGCGCAGTCGGGGTATACATTGTGTGCAAAGCATGGACAGATTCATGCGCAAGGACAACCCTCACCGCGTACCTGAGCGTAAAAACGACAAATCGAATAAAAACTGATATATACAATATGAACAAGAAACACTTCATTCTCCCCCTCGCCCTTGCAGTGGCCCTCGCCTCATGCCAAGGAGGCAGCACAGAATCAACAAGCGAAGCCAACGAGCCTGCCCAATCTGCCGTAGGTATCAAGATAGCCTATGTAGAGCTCGACTCGCTGATGAGCAAATACCTGCTCTACAAGGACTACGAAGAGGTCCTCACAAAAAAAGGAACAGAGATACAGGCCACCCTTGCCCAAAAGCAACGCCGCCTTGAATCCAACGCAGTGGCCCTCCAGAAGAAGTATGAGTCAAATGGCTTCACTACGCGTGACGAACTCGAGAGAGCACAGACTGCTCTACAGAACGAGCAGATGCAACTGCAGCAGACGGCCGAAAAACTCAATATGGAGTTCAACGAAGAGCAAGAGCGCATCAATCAGGAAGCCCGTGACAGCATACAGGCCTTTCTCAAAGTCTACAACAAAAAGAAGAAATTCGACTATGTCATGATAAAGGCTGGTGACAACCTCCTCGTAGCCAATCCAAAGTACAACATCACCAACGACATCGTCAACGGTCTCAACAAACGCTACAAATCAACCCACAAGGCCGACAAGAAATAAGCAAATCTGCAGTTTTTTGCCCTTTAGTCACAACATTCTGAGCGCAAAGTATTGTCTTATTCAGAAAAAAGTCATATCTTTGCAGCCGATTTATGCCGTAGAGGCTCAAAAAGCGAACCGACACATGTTGAT
>CALZLQ010000043.1 GCA_945788385.1 uncultured Prevotellaceae bacterium | reverse complement strand
CTTTCATTTTTGACATTTATGACCCGTATATATGTTTTAGGACACAAAATTACGCTTTTTTACAGACAAAGCAAAATGTTTCAAATTAAATTTTGTATCTTTGAATTGCAGAAAGACCATAAAACACAATTTATATGAGTTATTTACGTTTTGATAAGACTCTTGTCACAAATTTGGAAGACAGCCTCCCCAAGGAGGTCTTGCGTTCCAATCGTTCGGGAGCCTATTCTTGCTCAACAATCGTTGATTGCAACACTCGTAAGTACCACGGATTGCTTGTAGTCCCTGTGCCTGAGCTTGATGACGAGAATCATGTTCTCCTCTCAAGCCTTGATGCCACGGTCATCCAGCATGGGGCAGAATTTAACCTTGGACTTCACAAGTATTCTGGCGACAACTTCTCGCCCCGTGGTCACAAGTACATTCGCGAGTTTGACTCGCTGCAGGTGCCGACGACGACTTATCGTGTGGGCGGAGTGGTTCTCAAACGTGAACAGATGTTCCAGCATTTTGAGAACCGTATCATCATCCGCTACACGCTCGTGGAGGCTCACAGCGCAACGACTCTTCGTCTGCAGCCTTTCCTTGCTTTCCGAAGCGTGCGTGAGTATACGCATGAGAATTCTCTCGCATCACGCGAGTATACTCCGGTCAAGGGTGGCATCAAGACTTGTATGTATGAGGGCTATCCTGAGCTTTTCATGCAGATAAACAAGAAGAATGAGTTTGTATACAATCCTACTTGGTACAAGGGGGTGGAGTATCCTAAGGAGCAGGAGAGGGGATATGCCAGCAATGAGGACCTCTATGTCCCGGGCTACTTTGAGTTTAATATAAAGAAGGGCGAGAGTGTGGTGTTTAGTGCTGGACTCAATGAGATTGACCCCAAGAAGCTGGCTGAGCTGGCTGAGTTTGAGGTGAATATCCGTACTCCTCGTGACAATTTCTACAACACTCTCGTAAATAGTGCGCACCAGTTTATCGTACATCGCGAGCATGAGGATTATGTCCTCGCGGGATATCCTTGGTTCAAGTGTAGGGCGCGTGACCAGTTTATTGCTCTCCCTGGCCTTACTCTTACTAACAATGAGCTGACTAAGTATGATGATGTCATGGAGACGTCGGAGAAGGCTATCCGCTCGTTTATGGCTGGCGAGCCTCTGAATGTGAGCATTCAGGAGATTGAGCAGCCTGATGTGCTTCTTTGGGCTATATGGTGTATACAGCAGTATGGCAAGCTTGTCTCTATGGATGATTGTATCAAGAAGTATGGCAAGCTCGTGGAGGATATTCTCGAATGGATACGTGGCGGCAATCATCCTAATCTCAAGGTGAAGGACAATGGCCTCGTATACAGCGAGGGCCGCGACAAGGCTGTCACTTGGATGAACTCTACTGCCAACGGCCGTCCGATAGTGCCGCGTACTGGTTATATCGTTGAGTTTAACGCTCTTTGGTACAACGCTCTGAAGTTTGCGGTGGATATCTGTACTCATATCGGTGATGCGAAGAATGTAAAGATGCTGTCTGAGCTTGCTGAGCAGGTGGGACATAGTTTCAATGATATGTTCTGGAATGAGCATGGCTATCTTTGTGATTATTGCGTGGATGGCTATCGTGACTATCTCGTGCGGCCTAATATGATTTTTGCTGTGGCATTTGACTACTCGCCTCTGGACAAGAAGCAGCAAAAGAGTGTGCTTGACTTCTGTACGAAGGAATTGCTCACTCCAAAGGGCTTGCGCTCGCTTTCTCCAAAGAGTAGTGGATATAATCCTATGTATGTTGGGCCTCAGGTGCAGCGTGACTATGCTTATCATCAGGGTACTGCATGGCCGTGGCTTGCCGGTTTCTATATGGAGGCGACTCTGAAGGTTCACAAGATGAGTCGCGTGAGCTATGTGGACCGTTTGCTCGTGGGCTACGAGGAGGAGCTTTTCTATCACTGTATCGGTACTATCCCAGAGCTCTTTGACGGCAACCCTCCATTCCACGGACGTGGTGCTATATCGTTTGCAATGAACGTGGCAGAGATTATGCGCGTGGTCAAGTTGCTTGACAGTTACAATGATTATTAATAAAAAGGAGTA
Organism: uncultured Prevotellaceae bacterium; assembly: GCA_945788385.1. Taxonomy (GTDB): domain Bacteria; phylum Bacteroidota; class Bacteroidia; order Bacteroidales; family Bacteroidaceae; genus Physcousia. Next base: position 7,446 of record CALZLQ010000043.1, on the reverse strand, counting down.
GAAACTATAAAAGAAGAAATTAAGCTTATGAAAGTTTTAATGTTCGGTTGGGAGTTTCCTCCTAAGATTTACGGAGGTCTCGCAGTAGCATCGTACGGTATCACCAAGGGCCTGTCTCTTCAGGGCGATGTTGATACTACGTTCTGTATGCCCAAGCCTTGCGGTGAGGAGGAGGACTTCCTCAAGATTGTCAACATGAGCCAGGTGCCGGTCGTATGGCGTGATGTGCAGTATGATTGGATTAAGGATCGTTTTGTGGGTCATAGGGCTGAGGATTATTATCGTTTCCGTGATCATCTGTATGCTGACTTCAACTATCTGCAGGGGCTTGACGATATGGGCTGTATACAATTTGCGGGTGGCTATCCAGGCAATCTGCATGATGAGATAAATAATTTCTCTATCATAGCGGGTGTCTTGGCACGCAGCGAGGAGTTTGACCTCATACATGCACATGACTGGCTCACATTCCCTGCCGGTGTACATGCCAAGATGGTGAGTGGCAAGCCTCTCTGCATTCATGTACATGCTACAGACTTTGACCGCAGCCGTGGCAAGGTCAATCCTACTGTGTACTCGATAGAGAAGAATGGTATGGATCATGCGGATTGTATCATGTGTGTGTCTGAGCTTACTCGTCAGACTGTCATCAATCAGTATCATCAGGATCCTCGCAAGTGTGTGGCAATGCATAATGCGGTGTATCCTCTGAGTCAGGAGTATCTTGACATCGTGCCTAACAAGACTCCTGGTGAGAAGGTTGTCACGTATCTCGGCCGTATCACTATGCAGAAGGGTCCGGAATATTTTGTCGAGGCGGCTGCCAAGGTGTTGCAGCGTACACGTAATATTCGTTTCTGCATGGCTGGCTCTGGCGATATGATGAACGCTATGATTCAGCTTGCTGCTGAGCGTGGCATTGCTGACAGGTTCCACTTCCCTGGCTTCCAGCGTGGCAAGCAGGTTTATGAGGCTTACAAGAATTCTGATGTGTTTGTCATGCCTTCTGTGTCTGAGCCTTTTGGTATAGCACCGCTTGAGGCTATGCAGTGTGGATGCCCGTCAATTATCTCCAAGCAGTCTGGCTGTGGTGAGATTCTTGACAATGTCATAAAGTGTGACTATTGGGATATTGACGCAATGGCTGATGCCATGTATAGCGTATGTACCAATGATGGTCTCTACGAGTATCTCCGCGATGAGGGTATCAAGGAGGTTGACCGCATCACATGGGAGAAGGTTGGACTACGTATACGTGAGTGTTACAACCAGCTCTGCTCTCGTGGCTACTTTAATAATGACGACTACCTACAAGCAGTCAAAGGAATCAAATAACAACAATACGTTATATAGGCAAAAAATTATAGACAATCAGCCATAGAACGCCAAATTTAATATTTAGAAGAAAATGAAACAGATTTGTTTATATTTCGAGATACATCAGCCAGTACATCTCAAGAGATATCGTTTCTTTGACATCGGTAAGGATCATTACTACTACGATGATTATGAGAACGAGCGTGCTATCCGTGATACTGCTGACAATAGTTATGTGCCTGCTCTTCGTACCATACTTGAGATGTGTCAGCAGAATGATAATTTCAAGCCTGTCTTTGCTCTCTCGGGAGTGGCTATCGAGATGCTTGAGCAGTATGCTCCTGAAGTTATTGACCTCTTGCAGCAGATAGCTGAGACTGGCAAGTGTGAATTCCTTGCTGAGCCGTATTCTCATGGTCTCGCGTCGATAGGCAATGAGGAGAGTTTCAAGAACGAGGTTGCCCGTCAGGCTAAGCGTATCAAGGACCTCTTCGGTCAGACTCCACAGGTGCTGCGCAATTCTAACCTCATCTACAATGATGAGATTGGTTCTATCGTGGCTGAGATGGGCTACAAGGGTGTCATCACTGAGGGTGCCAAGCATATCCTCGGTTGGAAGTCAAGCCACTATGTATATACTTGCGCGAGCGACCATCGTCTTGCAGTGTTGTTGCGTGACTATAAGCTCAGCGATGACATCTGTCTGAGGTTTAGCGATACGAGTTGGAGCGAATATCCTTTGATGGCTGATAAGTTCATTGATTGGATTGCGTCATCTCCCGAACAGGAGCAGGTTGTAACTCTCGGTATGGAACTGTGTGCTATCGGTATGTTCCAGCGTCTCGATAGTCATATCCTTGACTTCCTCAAGGCTCTTCCTGCATGTGCGGCACAGCGTGGCCTCTCGTTTGTGGGAGCGAGTGATGTAATTGCTGCCAACAAGCCGGTAGACTCTATTGACGTTCCTTATGCTATGTCATGGAATGATGAGGAGCGTGACCTCTCTGGTTGGCTCGGAAATACTATGCAGCGTGAAGCTTATGCCAAGTTGTATGATGAGAAGTTCGTGGGTAGAATACTTGCGTGCAAGGATCGTCGCATAAAGCAGGATTGGGATCGTCTGCAGGCTACTAACAATTTCCAGTACATGACGACCAAGCCTCAGGCTGTGCCTATGTTGCGTAGCTTCTATGAGAGTGCATTTGATGCGTTTACTAACTATATGAACATCGTGGGTGACTTCACAAAGCGTGTCAACGATATGTTCTCTGAATCTGTGGAGAATGATGAGCTTAATGCTCTTTATACACAGATAGCCAATCTTGGTGATGAGCTTACGGTCAAGACTAATGAGGTTAGCCGTCTGCGTGCTCGCTTGGAGAAGTACGAAGGTAAGGAGGAGGCCAAGGAGGAGGCTAAGCCTGCGAAGAAATCTGCTGCAAAGAAGACTACTGCCAAGAAGGCTGCAAAGGCTGAAACTAAGTAAGAGGTAGTATCTGATTATAACTTCGGGACTGCGGAATGCAAACGTATTGAGGGTTTGATTCCGCAGTTCCTTTTTTTTGTCTTGATTGTAGCCTGGCTGTGGTGCCGGCTGGAATAATCAGGGTGTGTAACTGCTGAAATGACAGACTGGACTCATGTGTCAATGGTAGTGACGCGTGAGTCCAGTCTTTGGCAGACAGAATGTTTGCTGCCTTAGGGGTAGTAGTACCTCAATTAAGGGGTCTAATAACTGATTCGGAGTTAATCTATTTCGGAGAACTGATCTTTGCCTACTGCGCAGAGTGGACACTCGAAATCATCGGGGAGATCCTCGAAAGCTGTTCCTGCTGGGATGCCTGCTTCGGGTACTCCTACAGCGGGATCATATTCCCAGCCGCATACGTCGCATACATACTTTTTCATGTGAATAAGAATTAATAATTGTCTACGTGAACTTCAAAGTAAGACTGTGGGTGTGCGCAGGTGGGGCATAACTGTGGTGCCTCGGTACCTACTACGATGTGACCGCAGTTGCGGCATTCCCATACCTTGACTTCGCTCTTCTTGAATACTTCCTGAGCTTCTACGTTGTGGAGTAGGGCACGGTAACGCTCTTCGTGGCGCTTCTCAATTGCTGCTACGAGACGGAACTTGGCTGCTAGTACCTTGAAACCTTCTTCCTCGGCTGTCTTTGCAAAGCCTTCGTACATATCTGTCCACTCATAGTTCTCGCCAGCGGCTGCAGCAGCGAGGTTTTCTGCTGTAGAGCCTATGCCTTCGAGTTCCTTAAACCATAGCTTGGCGTGCTCCTTCTCATTGTCGGCTGTCTGCTGGAAGATGGCTGCAATCTGCTCGAAGCCTTCTTTCTTTGCCTTTGATGCAAAGTATGTGTACTTGTTGCGTGCTTCTGACTCGCCGGCGAATGCTGCGTGGAGGTTTTTTTCTGTCTGTGTACCAGAATACTTGTTTGCCATAGTTGTGTAAATTTAATTATTTGTTGTTTGTTGTATCTTTTCTCTTTTTTACACTGCAAATTTACTCTATTAAATGCAAATCTCAAACAAATTTATCGCAAAATAATGGTAATTTTATGCATTAATAAATAATTTGCTCACTACTTTGCGTTAATTTACCATTTATTCATTATCTTTATCTCAAGAAAAAGCTTTTTTGTTATGGAAACTGACCGACTCAGACAAATGTATCAGACCGTGTGCGAAGCTCCTGGTGGTAATGGCTTCAGGGTGGAACGTATCACGGAGCTGCCCAGCGAGAGTGATATTGATGATTGTATGGCGCACGTTCATGCTTTTTATGAGATACTGTGGTTTCAAGAGGGTGTGGGCAGGCATGTCGTGGATTTCAAGAGCTATGATGTCAAACCTGGGACGATTTTTTTTCTTTCTCCTGGGCAGATTCACCACTTTGACCACAAGGCGGGCTACAAAGGGGTGGCGGTAAAGATGTGTACTGACTTGATGCGCGATACGTATAATACGTTTCATGCTTATGGCTCGACTCCGCTCTATACTGTTGACGAGCGGACGTCTGCGATGCTTCTTCCTCTGGTTGACGAGATGGAGCATGAGTCGCAGATGTATGGGAAGTTTGGCAATGTCGAAATCTTGAAATCTTTGGTCTGTATCTTCATAGCCAAGATTCAGCGCTATGGAGTCCACGAATCGCCTCAACGTTTTGATATGCTCAAACCGTCGCACCAGCTTTTCATACATTTCAGAAGTATGGTCGAAAAAGAGTATATGAGCATGCATACCGTACAGGAGTATGCTGACAGGCTCAACGTGGCTATACGCACGCTACACAAGAGTGTCAACGAATGTTCGGGCAAGACTCCTCTGTCGCTCATCAATGACCGTATCATACTTGAGGCAATGCGTATGGTGAGATACACCAATCTTATGATAAAGGAGATTGCTGCTGAACTGGGTTTCGATGACCCTTCTTATTTTGTCAAGTTGTTCAAGCGTTGCACGGGTCACTTGCCGAGTGATTTCCGCGATATGGATATTGCTTGATTGTGGTGGTGGATATCCTTAATATATGACGTAGTCTTCGAGGCCTGCGAGCTGGTCGAGGGCAATGGGTTGGTACACCATATCGTAGCCTGCGCCTGACTTGCTGTCTTCGAAGAAGAAGGCTATCTTGTTGTCGGCTTGCAGACACATTGTAGAATAGGCTGAGCCGTAGGGGGTGACTTCTATGCCTTTGGTCCAGTGCTGGGAGAACGTCTCGGGGTTGATGTAGTCGGCTATGGTGTTGAGGATTTTGTACCATATCGTGACGTGGCTGCGGCTGTTGCCTGCAGGGGCTGACTGGAGTGCGATGTGGACTGGTAGACCTGTGTGCTTGTGTCTGGCTTTGATGACCATGATTTCGCCGTTGGTGGAGTTGGCGCCCCACTTGAGACCGTCTGTGACATCGTGGGTGGCTACGGGGGTTGACCATGTGCCTGTGGTGTGGGTGGCGTCGGTGTAGCGGAAGATGTTGTAGTATCTGCCGTAGGATTTGCGACCGCTGAGGATTATACTGCCGTCTGGGAGTTCTTCGGCTTTGGGCTCATCGCCACCTGGTATGGGGCGTACATTTTTCTCTCCGAGCAAGTGCCATGTGCCGGGCTTGCCTAAGTGGTCGGAGTAGATGACGTAGTTGGTGAGACCGTCGCCTGCGCTGCCGTTGGTGGTCCATAGTGCTACGTAGACGCGGTAGTAGTCGCCTTTCTTGATGATACGGCTTTGTGAGATCTTGCCTGAGCCTACGAAGTAGTTGATGCGGTCGGAGGGTAGGAGGGACATGATTTCGTCTTTGATGTCGATGGGGGTATCCCATGTATATGTGCCGTCGGGTTGAGGATTGCCCCATGTGATGACGCCGCGTTGCTTGGCTGTCCAGCATGTGCCGCCATTAGGGGCGCTGACTGCCATTAGCATGATTTTGTCACTGCTGCGGTCGGCGCAGACGGCTGCATCGCCGTAGCCGCAGGTGTTGGAATCGTTGTGGCCGTTGCCTTGGGCGAGCATGATGTCTTTGGCTGACCAAGTCTTGCCGTTGTCGTGACTGACTTTGTAGACGAGGTCAACGCGGCCGTAGCCTATGTCGGCTCCGCAGAAACGGTCGTCGCTGATGGCGATGAGGTCACCGTTTTTGGCTTTGGCTATGGCTGGGATTCGGTAGGGGCGGTCGTGTTCGATAGTGTAAAAAAGGTTTTGTTTGCCGTTGGCGGTGAAGGTGGCGGTGACGGTAGTTCCTTTTTGTGGTATCTGGTCAAGGGTTAGCTCTGTGACGGTCTGTCCTGAGTGGGTGAGTGTGAGGTCGTAGCCTGTGTAGCCCGGACCTTCGCAGAGTGTGACGGGCTTGCCTGGGGTGAAGGGAATCTTGAGGGTGGTGAGTTTGCCTGCCTTGGCTTTGCCTGGGGGGAGGTCGAAACGGGTGTCGGCGGTCTTGCCGTCTATGGTGGTGCGCAGATTGCCTATCTTGTGGTTGGTGGGGCAGACCTTGCCTGCGAGTCTGACGTGTACGGTGATTTCTGACTGCTTGGTTTGGGCCATTGTGCTGATAGCGATTGTGGTGGCAATGATGAGGGTTGTGGCTCTTTTCATGGTTTTATGATTAAACTACGATGGTGCGGCGAGGTGCCGCACCATCGGATAGTATTATTGTGTGTTTACTTTATTATCACCTTGGCTCCGTCTACGATGTTTATGCCTTTTGATGGGCGTGACTGGCGTATGCCTGTCAGGGTGTAGATGGTGCGTGGGGTGTCGACAGCTGGTCGTGTGGTGAGGATGTCGTTGATGCCGGTGTCGTCATCTTCGACTTGGTCTACTTCGATTTCATAGTCTTCGAGACCTGTGAGCTGACTAAGAGCGATGGGCTGGTACACCATATCGTAACCTGCGCCTGACTTGCTGTCTTCGAAGAAGAAGGCTATCTTGCCGTCGGCTTGTACGCACATTGTGGAGTAGGCTGAGCCGTAGGCTGAAACTTGCATGCCTTTGGTCCAACCTTGTGAGAAGATGCTTGGGTTGGAGTATTTCGCTGGCTTGTCAACGAGTTTGTACCAGATGCTTACGAGGGAGCGGTCGTTGCCTGCGGGGGCTGACTGAAGGACGAAGTGTTTGGTCTCGCCTGTGGTCTTGCTCTTGGCTTTGACAACCATGATCTCACCGTTGGTGGAGTTGTTCCCCCATGACAAACCACCCTGAACATTGTTAGATGACACTGCTGTGCTCCATGAACCAGATTCGTCGGTATCGTCGGTAAAGGTGAAGATATTATAGTAACGACCACCATACTTACGTCCACTCACCACCACTCTTCCGTCTGGGAGTTCCTCAGCCTTAGGTTCATCACCGCCGGGTACTGGGCGCACGGTCTTCTGACCGAGCAAACGCCATGAGCCGGGCTTGCCAAACTCGTCTGAGTAGATGACGTAGTTGGTCAGACCGTTGCCTGCGCTGCCATTGGTCGTCCAGAGGGCTACATAGACGCGGTAATAATCGCCTTTCTTGACAATGCGGCTCTGAGAAATCTTGCCTGAGCCTACGAAGTAGTTGATACGGTCGGAGGGGAGGAGTGCCATGAGTTCGTCCTTGATGTCGACGGGGACTTCCCATGCCCATGTGC
>CALZLQ010000042.1 GCA_945788385.1 uncultured Prevotellaceae bacterium | reverse complement strand
TGGTTGGATGGTTGGGTGGTTGGATGGTTGGGTGGTTGTCTTACAGAAACAACTAAACAACCAAACAACAATCCTCACCAATTCTTGTTTTCTACTGGCTTGTCGCCGAAGAGTTCGCAATACCTTTGGTTTATGTTGTCGTATTTCTCTATGTAGCACTTGAAGAAACCTGTGGTCTGGGGTGTAATGTATGGTTTCAACGGCATTTTTTCTATCTTTGCGAAGTTATAGCCTCCTTTTATATTGACGTGCCAGCCCCAGTCTTCGAGGAAACCTATGTCGAATGCGTCGGCCGGACAGAAGAAGGAGCAGCGCATGCACATCAGGCATCGATGATGGAAGGCTATCTCTCCGCGTTTGTTGCGATATATGTTTTTGACTGGACATCGCTTGATACACAGGTCACAGTTTATGCACTTGTCTTTATCTACTTTGTAGAGGAACGAGTTGATGTTGCCTGCTATATATTGGGGGCGCGACACTACGGCTGTGACTAATCGTGGCCAAGCCTTATAGGGTTTCCAGTTTGGGATTCGGTTGATGACTTCGTATACGAGTATCTCAAGTAGTTTCTTGTCCATCTCAAGCATCTCGCGTATGCATACGTCTTCGTATGGGAAGTGTATGTTGTAGGGCATCATGAAGTGGTACTCGTTTTCTACTGTTACTCCGTCTTTGCGTAGTTTGCGCAGGATGTATTTTGACGAGGCGTCGTTGGCGTGGTATGACTCGCCTGAGTTCTTGTATATGAAGGCGCGCAGTCCGCGTGGGAATTGTTGTGCCTTGATGAATCTGAGGAATGCGTATGGGGCAGTAAAGCCGTAGATGGGCGAGCCTAAGCCTACGATGTCGTAGGGTGTGTAGTCAAGGGGCTCGTTGTTGAGGGGGTCTATCTCATAGGTGCTGACGTTCCAGCCTTCTTCTTCGAGGCGCAACTTGACCTTGCCCGTGATATAACGGGTGTTGTAGGTACCTGTGTAGTATAGTAGTAGACAGTTCAATGTTGGTCGGTGTTTAGTAGCTTGGTCGTTTGTCATTTGGTAGTTTGATTGTCTGGGCAGTCAGACCCATCTTCGCAAAGGTTTGAGTACGCAGATGGGGATATAGGCTACCATTCCGAGGATTTTGGTAAAAATGCCTGGTGAAATGGAGCTTTTGCCTGCGAACATGGCTCGCACTCCTTTTTTTGCGAGTCGTTGTGGCGTGATGATGAAGCCTAACGTGAGGCCTATCTTTTGTAGGGTGGGGTTTAGATTATAGAGGGGGGTGGCTACGGCTCCTGGCCTTACGCATGTGACGTTGACTCCTTGTGCCTTGAGCTCGACGTGGAGCGAGCGCGAGAAGAGCCTGACGAAGCCTTTGGTAGATGAGTAGGTAGCGAGACGCTGTATGCCATAGTCGCTGGTGATGCTGCTCATGTTTATGATATAGCCTTTGTGGCGCGACACCATGTCTTTAGCGAAATAGTAGCATAGCATGGCAAGGGTGTGCATGTGCAGATTGAGGATAAGGGTGTTGAAGGCCTCGGTGTCGTCGAGGAAGTCTTTGAAGTGGTAGACTCCTGCGTTGTTTATCAGCACTTCCACTTCCAGTCCTTGCTCGTGGACCCATTCGTAGAGTTCCCTGGCTGCTGATTGCGTGCCGAGATCTTTGACGCATGGCACTACGTCGATGTCTGGATACAGCATACTGATTTGCCTGGCTCTGTCTGTCATGGAGTCTTCGTTGCTCACTACAATGAGGTTATAGCCGCGTTCGGCCAGTACCTTGGCGTATTCGTAGCCTATGCCTGAGCTTGCTCCTGTAACTAAAGCGTATGGTTTCATCGGCTTACTGATGGTCTGCGATGTATTCATCGAGGTCTATTCCCAATACTCTCTGAAATGCCAGCCGAGCTGTCTTGACTGAGCCAAATCCTGCCATGTCGCATTCTTGGACTGAGGTCAGCTCGCCCGTCTTGATGAGTCTGCGCAACTCCTCAACGCGATAGAGGGTGAGGTAGTCATGCACGTTGTTGTGCCCTTGGCTGCGTAGGCACTGGAGCAGCAGCTGGCGGTTTATGCCTGTCTCCTCGCATAGCATATCGCGATTGAACGTGTAGCTGCACCAGCTTTGTCTGTTGTTTTGCATCCAGTACTGAACCCGATTGTAGCGCATGAGATTCATTTCGTTGAAGTCTTCCTCGCGTTGTATTTCCTTCTGCTGGTTGACCTTGATCTGACTGGTCACTTGTCGCTCTGCTTCGAGGGCTGCTGTCGCGTGAATAAGGTGCTCGGCAATTATTTCAAGCTCTGGGAAAACTAATAGCATATTGACTAACGTGAAGCCTATCACCCAACAGCATAGTGTGTAGGGGGAATAGGATATTGAGACGTATAGGTATAGTATGCCAGACAATCCCATCATGGCTGTATAGATAAGCAGATAAAGGGGTATGCGGGTACGCTTGGCCAATATGCGTGGTAGGCGAATGATGTTGATATAGTAGTAAAAGCCCACGCCCAAGGAGACTAACCGCCATATAACGTCTATGGAAAACACGTTGTCTAAAAGCTGCTGCACGGTCAGCGTGGTGGTTACTATTCCAAGGGTATGAACCAGGACCCACCCGACGATGATGACCACAAATGCTGGTATTGCGTACTTGAGCATTCGCTCCAACTGGAGGAATCCCGGCATCGTTATCCCTAAAGTGCAGAAACTTTGGAAGAAGGAACTGACGACGAGCATGGACATCATATCGGGGTGCATCAATCCTGGCTTGGCGATAACTATGGCGTGGGTGCCATAGGCTGCTATTGCTGATATGACAGTGAATACAAACATCATCCATGCCAAAGGCAGGTATCTGACCTGATACTTGGCATAGAGGGCCATGACTGCTGTCAATATGAGGTGTGACGTGGAGCAGACCACGAGTGTCACAAGTACTATGACGTATTCAGTGCTCATCAGATTGAGTTTTTTCCTTTATATTTTTTTTACCAGCACAAAGATACATAAATTTTTCTAAAAATATTATAATCTGTTCTAAAAGTCATCGTTTTTCTATTGTTGCTTTCTCTATGACGACGTCTGTCAACGGTCGGTCATTGGCATCTGTGGCTTCAAGTTGTATGCGACGTACAACATCAAGGCCTTCTATTACTTCGCCAAATACGGTGTATGCGCCGTCAAGGTGTGGGGTACCGCCTGTCACTTCGTATGCATCTGCTATGAAACGATTCATCTCTATGCCCTTCTCCATGAGTGCTGCTCTGGCTTTCTTCAGGCCTTGCGGGGTGTGCTTGCGTCCCCAAACTATATAAAACTGACTACCGCTGCTACGAAACTCAGGATTGACGTCGTCAGGTTCGCGTGCTGCTGCTACCATTCCTCTGCGATGGTACAAGTCAGGGTATACTATCTCGGCTGGCAGGGTATAGTCTGGCCCGCCGTCACCAAGCAGGCTGTCTTTGGGGGCTCCCTTGCTGTCAGGGTCTCCACCTTGTATCATAAAGTCACGGATTACTCTATGGAATAGTGTGCCGTCGTAATAGCCTTCTTGTACGAGTCGCTTGAAGTTGTCACGGTGAATGGGAGTCTGGTCTGAGAGTTTGATACGTATTACTCCCATAGAGGTTTCAAGTCTGACGACGTTGCGTGTCCGCTTCCTTGCGTTCGCCGAAGTGACGGACAGCATGGACACAATACAAAAAATAACAAGAGGGAGGGCTAGCTTCTTGACCATAGTTGATTGTCTTTTGTTTCTTCGCCTACAAATATACTTCTAATAATTCTTAACCCACTCATTTGACCACTGATTTGTAGTTTTTTAATATAAAAATCAAAATAAATTTAGTTTTAGGTGGGGAATTGTGGGGGAATTTTATATCTTTGCCACAAAATTCTGAATATATAGTACACGCACATGAGATTTACAGGCAACATCGATGCAAAAATGGACGGAAAGGGACGTATCTTTCTGCCTGCTGCATTCCGAAAGATTCTGCTCCGCGAGGAGATAGAAGGCCTGATTCTGCGACGTGATGTATTCCAGCAATGTCTGGTATTGTACCCTGAGAACGTATGGAATGAGCAGGTAGACTTGGTGGCTAGTCGTGCCAGCCATTTTGACAGGAACGGACGTGCTGCCTTGCGCGGATTTGTAGCTGGGGCTGAAAGTATCACCATTGACGGTAACGGACGTATCCTCATACCGCGACGTTATTGTGATGCGGTAGGTCTTGGCAGCGATGTGCGCTTCATAGGCATGGATGACACTATCGAAATTTGGAATCGACAGAAGGCTGACCAGATACTTGAGGATACTGATGCTCTGGCTATCGGTCTGGAGCAACTAATGAGTGACAATACAAACATCGAACCTGATACTGATACTGCCCATCAATGAATTGTGATTGCTATCATATACCTGTGATGCTGCATGAGTGCCTTGCAGGACTCAATGTCCGCTCCGACGGTACGTACATCGACTTGACGTACGGAGGAGGCGGTCATAGCAGAGAGATTGTCAAGTTGCTGGGCTGTGACGGTCATCTCTTTGGTTTTGATCAGGATCTCGATGCCATGAATGAGTCTATGACTGACGACCGCTTCACTTTCGTTCGTAGCAATTTCCGTTTCGTGAGCAATTGGATGCAATATTATGGGGTGAACCATGTAGACGGTATTCTCGCAGACCTCGGTGTAAGCAGTCACCACCTTGATGAAGCGGAGCGTGGGTTCTCTTTCCGATATGACGCCCCCCTGGATATGCGAATGAACCAAAGGGGCTTGCAGACTGCACAAAAGATACTATCTGACTACTCTGAAGAGCAACTGGCAGATATATTCCATACTTATGGAGAGTTGCGTCAGAGTCGGCGTATCGCTTCGGCAATAGTAAAAAAAAGACAGGTTTCTGATATAAAAACCACTAATGAACTCTCTAATATAGTGGGGCCACTCTTGGGCAAAGACCGCGAGAAGAAAGACATGGCGCGGGTGTTTCAAGCCCTCAGGATTGAGGTAAACGGCGAGATGAAGGTACTCAAAGAGATGCTTGATGCCGCTACCCGACTGCTTAGACCTGGCGGCAGGCTCGTGGTGATGACTTATCATAGTCTCGAAGACAGGATAGTGAAAAACCACATTAAAAATGGTTACTCCATCGCCCCCTCTCCGACTCACGCGTCAAGCTCCAACGAAGAGTTCCTGTTTGGACGACGCAAAGAGATTCTTCGAGATGTCAATCGAGGGGTGACGGTTCCGACAGAAACAGAATTGGCACAAAACCCAAGAAGCAGGTCTGCAAAACTTAGAATTGCTGAGAAGATATGACAAAAAACAAGAAACAATACAAAAATCTAAAGATTGACGAGACCACAATCAAGCAGTGGCGTGAAGTGACTCGTCAGATGAGCATAGACGGCCAATGGTTCAAGAAACAAATTTGGCTCATTCTGCTCATCGCCTTCGGCATCATCTTCTATATAACCAACAGATACCAGGCACAGCAGGAGATTATTCTGCACGAGCAGCTCCGCTCTGACCTTCAGGACTGGAAATTTCGCAGTCTCACTCGCAATAGCGAACTGACGCTTCGTACTCGCCAAAGCCAAATCGAAAAGGCCCTGAAACAATTTGGCGACAGCACGCTCAAGGTGAGCATTGTTCCTCCCTTCCAGACTTCTGTAAAAACTGGCAATAACTAACCCTACAATATACTCTGCTGACGATATGCTTCCTGACAAGAAAAACTCCGTGACCCGTTTTCTCATCATCTGTATCTTGATGAGCCTCATAGGCGTGTACATACTTGGAAAGGCCACCTATACGATGACCTCACAGCAGGAGTACTGGACTGAAGTCAGCAAGATATTCGTGCGCGAGAACCTCAAAGTGCCTGCCACACGCGGCAACATCTATGACTGCAAACACAGACTCATGGCAGGTTCGGTACCCGAATACCGCATGTATATGGACTATGTAGTCATCGACAAGGACACGGCCGCACGACGTAAGGCGCAAGAGTGGCGCGATGCGGAGTTCGAGCTCAAGCTCGACAGCATCTCTGAGGGATTGGCACGCATCTTCCCCGACCGCAATGCACAATGGTTTCGCAAACGCCTCACCGATGGCAAGAATCGACGTTCTCATGCCTGGCGCATCTATCCCTACCACGCCACATATATACAATATAAGGAATGCAAGAAGTTGCCACTCCTGCGCGAGTCTTCATTCAAAGGCGGTTTCTATGCCGAAGTGTCCATGCAACGCAAACACCCATACGGCTCCTTGGCATATCGCACCATCGGAGACTTGTGGCGCGACTCTGACGCAGCAAAGAATGGTCTCGAGTTGAGTTACGACTCCGTACTTCGAGGCAAGAATGGGTTGAGCCACCGCATGAAAGTCCGCGACCGTCGTGTCACGATTATCGACGAGGAGCCCGTCAACGGTCATGACCTCCTGACGACCATCGATGTTGACATACAGGACATGGCAGAGAAAGCTCTCGTCAGCAAGCTGCAGGAACCCGAAGTCAATGGCGAGATAGGTATAGCCATTGTCATGGAAGTAAAGACTGGCGACATCAAAGCCATCGTCAATATGCACCGGGGTGACGACGGCTCCTACTACGAAAAGAAGAACTCCGCTATAAGTGACTTGATGGAGCCAGGCTCCACCTTCAAAACCGCGAGTATGATGGTAGCCATTGATGACGGCAAAGTCGACATGCACTCTACTCGCGACTGTATGGGAGGTATATACATGATGCACGGCCGTGCGATGAAAGACCACAACTGGCGTCGCGGCGGATATGGTGTACTGACAGTATCGCAAATACTCGAGCAGAGCAGCAACATCGGCATCAGCCGTATAATCGACGAGAATTACCACAACAACCCCCAAGAATTTGTCGATGGATTGCGCCGTATCGGAGTCGGCATACCCCTCAACCTACCCTTCGTGGGTAAAGGCGAGCCTATTGTCCCACAGCCCAACAGCAAGATACGCTACTGGAGCAATACCGATTTGGCATGGATGAGCATAGGCTACATGACTATGCTCCCGCCTATCAGCACCCTCACATTCTACAATGCCATAGCCAACGGTGGACGCATGGTCAAGCCTCGCTTCGTAAAAGCCGAAATGGAAGATGGTCAGATAGTACGCGAATTTCCCACCGAAGTCATAAAGGAACAAATCTGCAAGCCTTCGACTCTCAAGCAAATACAGGAATGTCTGCACAACGTCGTAGCCATCGGACTCGGTCGTAAAGCAGGCAACGGTGGCAAGCTCTTTGAGGTGAGCGGAAAGACTGGTACCGCACAATTCTCCGAAAATGGGAGCTACGCCAGTCATAAGTATATGGTCAGCTTCTGCGGCTACTATCCCAGCGATGATCCCCAATACAGTTGTATCGTATGTATAGTAAAGCGCGGCCTGCCAGCATCAGGAGGTGGACAATGCGGACCTGTGTTCAGACAAATTTCGCAATTCGTCATGGCACAACAGGAACCGCGCGATGCTTCTTCGGCAGCAGACTCCCTCTCTGTGTTTACTCCCGAAGTAAAGGTCGGGCGCAATGCCGCAGACAGCGTAAGTAGGAACAAAGTCCCCGACACCAGAGGGATGGGGGCAAAAGATGCTGTCTACGTCCTGAAGAAACGCGGTTTCAATGTCAGCCTGCATGGCACAGGCTCTGTCAAATCACAGAGTATCCCCCCCAACACAGAAGCCAAGCGAGGCTCTACAATATCACTCAAGCTCGAATAGATACATTATTAATATTATATAAGTAGTCGTATGAAACTCTCAGAACTGATAAAAAACAGCACGCCACTCGATATAATAGGCAATACCGATATTGAAATCACAGGTATCGAGCTTGACTCAAGACGAGTGAGACAGGGCACAATGTTTGTGGCCATGCGTGGTACGCAGACTGACGGGCACCAATACATAGCCAAGGCACAGGAACAAGGAGCCGTGGCCATAGTATGCGAATCCCTTCCCGAAGAGAAAAAAAACGGAGTGACATATATCAGATACGAGAACACCACCGACGTGACCGGGCAACTCGCCACACAATATTATGGCAATCCCACACAGCGCATGAAACTAATCGGAGTGACCGGCACAAATGGCAAGACCACCATAGCCACCACGCTCTACAACATCGTACGCCGCATGGGCATCAAGGCAGGACTCTGTAGTACCGTCTGCAACTACATCGATGGCACGGCCTACCCCACCGAATGTACCACCCCCGACCCCATCACTCTCAATCAGCTGCTCGGCAAAATGGCAGACGAAGGATGTCAATACGCTTTTATGGAAGTCAGCAGCCACTCTGTATCACAACGACGCATCGGAGGCCTGACCTTCGCCGGAGGCATATTTACCAACCTCACACGAGATCATCTTGACTATCACGGCACATTCGAGAACTATCGTGATGCCAAGAAAGGCTTCTTTGACATGCTCCCACACGGCTCCTTTGCCATCACCAATGCCGACGATCGCAACGGTATGTTCATGGTCCAAAACACAAAAGCCACAACACGCACCTATTCCACACGGTCCGCTGCAGACTACCGCGCCAAGATACTCGAAGAAAGTTTTGAGGGTATGAACCTCGACTTCGATGGAATCGAGACGTTTGTACAGTTTGTAGGGCGATTTAACGTTCAGAATCTGCTTGCCGTTTACGGAGCTTTGCGCATGATGGGTATTCCTCAGCAGGAAGCACTCATAGAGATAAGCGCGATGAAGCCCGTCAACGGACGTTTTGAGACAATACGCTCAGCCAAAGGCGTCACCGCAGTCATAGACTATGCTCACACCCCCGACGCCCTTGAGAACGTATTGCAGACTATCAACGAGGTCCTCAACGGGCGAGGAAAATGCTGGACTGTGTGCGGAGCTGGAGGCAACCGCGATAAGGGCAAGCGCCCCCTCATGGCAAAAGCAGCCGCACGCATGAGCGACCGCGTCATCATCACGAGCGACAATCCCCGCAACGAGGAGCCCCAAGACATCATCAACGACATGCTCGCAGGTCTCGACAGCGAGGACCTACAAAAGACACTCAGCATCGTAGACCGACGTGAAGCCATACGGACAGCTTGCATGATGTCAGAAAGCGGAGACGTCATACTAGTAGCAGGCAAAGGACACGAAGACTACCAGATCATAAAAGGTGTGAAACATCACTTTGACGACCACGAAATAGTCCGCGAAGCCTTTGGCATTTGATTATCCACAAACCCAAAAACGACAACAACAGTGCTTTACTACCTCTTCAGATATCTCGAAAGCTACGGAATCTCAGGCTCAGGAATGTGGCAATACATATCATTCCGAGGACTCCTCACGCTCGTACTCAGCCTGCTCATTTCCATGTGGTTCGGCCAGTATTTCATAAAATGGATGAAACAGCGCAACCTCAACGAGACACAACGTGACGCAAACATAGACCCCTATGGAGTAGAAAAAAAAGGAGTGCCCACGATGGGAGGCATCATCATACTGATAGCCACCCTTGTGCCATGCCTGTTCCTCGGCAGATTGCGCAACATCTACATGCTTCTCATGCTTGGCACCAC
>CALZLQ010000041.1 GCA_945788385.1 uncultured Prevotellaceae bacterium | reverse complement strand
GTACCTTTGCAACGTGTTTTTCATGGTATTAGATTTTAAGGTTAATGGGAGAATGGTTGTCGTGAGACAACCTTCTTTTTTTTCTGGCTAACGGGATGTCTTCGGACGGGGCGCCATTTGACTTGAAATCTAAAGAAAATATGTACTTTCATAACCTAAATGACTCATAAGCTAAATATATATGAAATTTGTAAGTTGGAATGTAAATGGTCTTCGTGCTGTGATGGGCAAGAACTTCATGGAGGTGTTCAACGGCATGGATGCTGACTTTTTCTGTCTGCAGGAGACTAAACTGCAGGGGGGTCAGATTTGCCTTGACTTGCCTGGTTACAGACAGTATTGGAACTATGCTCAGAAGAAGGGATATAGTGGAACTGCTGTGTTTACGCGCCACGAGCCTCTGTCTGTGACGTATGGGCTGGGGATGGAGGTGCATGACCAGGAGGGGCGCCTCATCACTCTTGAGATGGATGACTTCTATCTCGTGTGTTGTTATACTCCAAATAGTCAGAATGCTGACCAGAAGGGGGAGCTGCCCCGCAGACTGTCTTACCGTATGCAGTGGGAAGATGACTTGCGTGCATATCTCATGCGTCTGGATGCTCTCAAGCCTGTCGTTTACTGTGGTGACCTCAATGTGGCTCATCAGGAGATTGACCTCAAGAACCCGAAGACTAACCATATGAATGCCGGATTTACTGACCAGGAGCGTGAGCAGATGACGGCTTTGCTCAACAGTGGGTTTGCCGACTCTTTCCGCGTCTTGCATCCTGATGCCAAGGAGCAGTATAGCTGGTGGAGCTATCGTATGGGGGCTCGCGCCAAGAATGTGGGGTGGCGTATTGACTACTTCATAGTCAGCCAGAGAATTGTTGATCGTGTGGAGGTTGCTGACATACATCAGGAGATTATGGGTAGCGACCACTGCCCTGTAGAGCTACAACTGAAATGGGTATAATGGAGAAGTGCGATCCTCGGCATTTGCATATAAGTGATTTCAGTTATCCTCTGTCTGACGAGAGGATAGCCAAATACCCTCTCGCGCAACGTGACCAAAGCAAGTTGCTCGTCTACCGACATGGGGAGATTTGTCAGGACACTTTCGTGAATCTGCCTGATTATCTCCCAAGTGGAGCCCTCATGGTCTTTAACAACACTAAGGTCATACGTGCTCGTCTGCACTTCCGTAAGTCTACAAGTCATGATGGGGTGCTGGGGGCGCTGATTGAAATTTTCCTCCTTGAGCCTGCCTTTCCTCAGGAGTATCAGGAAAACTTTATTCAGCGTGAGAAGTGTACTTGGTATTGTCTCGTGGGTAATAGCAAGAAGTGGAAGTCCGGAGCGCTTTTTCACGATGTGGAAATCAATGGCCGTATCATTCAGCTTTCTGCCACGCGTATCGGGACGCATGGTACCAGTCAGGAGATTTTGTTTGAGTGGGATGGCGGTGTCTCTTTCTCGGAGATTCTGGAAGCTATGGGTGAATTGCCTATCCCTCCTTATCTCAACCGCAGGACGGAGGAGAGTGATTTGCTGACTTACCAGACTGTTTACTCTAAGATTAAGGGTAGCGTGGCTGCTCCTACGGCTGGACTGCATTTCACGCCTATGGTGTTGCAAGACATTGATGCTCACGGTATAGAACGTCAGGAGGTGACTCTTCATGTTGGGGCTGGTACGTTCAAGCCTGTCAAGGCTGAGGAGATAGGGGGGCATGAGATGCACACTGAGCATATCGCTGTTCACCGCTCGACGATAGAGGGTCTGCTACGCCACGGTGCCAAGGCGATTGCTGTCGGCACGACAAGTGTGCGTACTCTCGAGAGTTTGTACTACATGGGGGTCCTGTCTTCCGGCACGGTATCTAAGGTTGATGCCGGTATGGGTGAGGAACTTCATGTCCCTCAATGGTTCGCGTACGAATATGACAGTCTCGCTGTGCGTCTGAGTGCTGAAGAGGCTCTCGAGGCTTTGATCCGTTATATGGATGACAATGCTATTGATGTGCTCCAGTCCAGTACGCAGATAATCATTGCTCCTGGCTATGAATATAAGATTGTCGACATGATGCTTACTAATTTTCATCAGCCGCAGAGTACTTTACTGCTTCTCGTGAGCGCGTTTGTCGGGGGGAATTGGCGGAGCATATATGACTATGCCCTAAGCCATGATTTCAGATTCCTGTCTTATGGTGACAGTTCTCTGCTCATTCCTTAAATTGCTCTTTACTCATTCTTTAATATGAAGAAGAAACAACTTAATATAGTATTTCTGATTGCTGGTAGCGAGCCTTTGGGTAGTGCTGGTATGCAAGCTGACATCAAGGCTATCACGGCTTGTGGGGGCTACGCTGCATGTGCTTTGACGGCGATTGTCGACGAGGATACTCGTCATGTCAAGTCGATTACTCCTCTGCCTGTTGACTTGATTGTCAGTCAGACGGAGAGTTTCCTTGGTGATGTGGGCGCTCAGTGTATCAAAACTGGGGTTCTGCCTTCGAGGGATATCATTGTGGGGGTCGCAAAGAAACTTGGCGAGTACCCTGAGACTTTAAAGGTTGTTGACCCTGTGATTGTAAATTCTGTGGGAGAGAAATTAGTGAGTGACGATGCTATTCAGGCATATCGCGACCTTCTCTTTCCTCTTGCCACTCTCATTACTCCTAATGCTCGTGAGGCTGCGGTGTTGCTCGGTCACCCTATCTCGGACATAGGGGCTGACCTTAGGCTGCTTGCTGAGTCGGGATGCTCTGTGATTGTCAAATCTGTGCTTCCTGTGGATGAAAGCGAGCGCGGTTTATTTCTCTATGATTATCTGTATAACAGGGAGTCTGACTGTATTACTACCTATCGGAAGCCTCTCATCAAAACTAACAATGTGAACGGTACTGGGGATAGTTTTGCTTCGGCAATTTCTACTTACCTGGCCAAGGGGTATAGTCTTGATGTGGCTGTTCAGAAGGGTGAGGAATTTATCGAACGTGCCATATCGCTTGGAGCCGAATATGTATTCGGGCATGACTTCGGTCCTGTCCACCCTTGTTTCATGGAGGACAAAGATAAACATGAACGTATTTATGACTAAATAAATTACACCTTAATAACTATGAAAAAGAACCTCGAAACAATCTGTATTCACGGTGGCTGGAAAGCCAAGAAGGGTGAGCCGCAACAGCTTCCTATCTACCAAAGTACTACTTTCCGTTATGAGACGAGCGATGAAATGGCGCGTCTTTTCGACTTGAAGGACAATGGTTATTTCTACACTCGTCTGGCGAACCCTACTAATGATGCGGTGGCTAAAAAAATTGCTGCCCTTGAGGGGGGCGTGGGCTGTGTGCTCACTTCTTCCGGTCAAGCTGCCAGTTTTTATGCTATCTTCAATCTCTGCGAAGCTGGTGGGCACATCATCACATCAAACAATATCTATGGCGGGACTTTCAATCTCTTTGGAGTCACTCTCAAGAAGCTTGGTATCGAATGTACATTCGTAGACCCTGATTGGGACGACGAGCGTATCGAGGCTTGTTTCCGCCCTAACACCAAGTGTTTCTTTGGGGAGACTATCTCCAACCCTGGGGGAAAGATTTTCGACATCGAGCGTTTTGCCAATATGGCACACCGCCACGGGGTGCCCCTTATCGTTGACAATACTTTTGCTACTCCTATCAACTGCCGCCCATTTGAATGGGGTGCAGACATTGTCACTCACTCTACCACCAAATATATGGACGGGCATGCAACTCAGGTGGGGGGTGCTATCGTTGACAGCGGCAATTTTGATTGGATCAAGTGTCAGAATGCCAAATTCCCTGTCGAACGACTGCCGCGTCTGGAGGGGGCGCCCGAGAATGCTTTCCCTGGGTTGACTACTCCTGATGATTCGTATCATGGGCTGACATACACGGAGTCTTTCGGTGAAATGGCGTATACGACCAAGCTTGTCGTACAACTCATGCGAGACCTTGGTTCTATCCCTGCGCCACAAAACTCTTTCCTCCTCAACATCGGTCTTGAAACGCTTGCCTTGCGTATCAGACAGCATTGCAGCAATGCCTTGAAGGTGGCTCAATGGCTCGAAAACAATCCTAAGGTGGGTTGGGTCAATTATGCTGGTCTCGAGAGCAATCCTCAATATGCCCTTGCCCAAAAATATCTGCCGAACGGGGTGTGTGGTGTTATTGCGTTTGGGCTCAAGGGGAGTCGTCAGGAAGCGATTCGCTTTATGGACTCCTTGGACTTTATTTCAATAGTCACTCATGTGGCTGATGCACGTACGTGTGTACTCCACCCTGCGAGTCATACACATCGCCAGCTCAGCGACGAGCAGCTTCGCGCAGCCGGTATATCGCCTGACTTGGTACGTCTCTCTGTCGGCATAGAGAATGTAGACGACATTATCGCTGATTTAGCACAGGCTATGGAGAAAATGTAGAGGAGACTCTGCCCTGCTGTATTAAAGACAGTTCTACTATATCAGATACCCTCAGAAGCAGTCGATAAACAACTTCTGAGGGTATCGTGTTTCTGCGAGGTTTGCGACCTCAGTTCAGGGCGTATTGCAAAAGACGTAGCTCCTCATCGCTGTATACATCGCCCCACTCTGCTCGGGCGGCTTTCATTTCGATAGGATGGCCTTCAAAAGAATCCTTGAATTCCTCCATTTCATCGTCTGTCACTATTTCGTGGAGGAAGTATCGTATATCTAAGTTCATGCCGTGTGCCCTCAACGTAAACAGGTTGTCGATGATATCGTCCATGTCGACATTTTGGTCTTGTGCAAAGTCGTCAAGAGCGACCTTGTGGTCTACGGCTTGAATCAGCCTGACTTGAAGTCTCGTCCTTTCACTCTTGATTTGCATCTCAGCTGGCTCTATGTGGTCTATCTGAGACGCTTTTCTTACTGCTGCTGCCAGTTCTGAATCGTCTACCCCATTATAGTCTTGTGTGTCATCATCATCCCCAAAGTTCACGGCGAAGGGCTTCTTAAGGAACTTCTTGCCTTGTGGAGTATATGACAAGGTCATCATCTTTTGGTTCTTCACCTTTAGCAACTCGCGCTCAATTGCGGCATCGATGATGCCGTTCCAGTCTTCTTCTTCCAAGTCCTCACAGATGCCAAAACTCTGCAACTGGTCGAGTTCTAACTCACATATTTCGTCAGATTCCTGCCCTAAGAGGACTCCAATCAACTGCGCACGGGTCAGTCCGCAACCCGCTTCCTGAATTACTTTTATTGCCTTGACAATACGGTCCTGTATATTCATCTAAGATAATGTATTCTTTATTTCGGAGGACAATCCACCCTACTTTTTGTTTTTACCGGATGCAAAGGTAATAATAAAAACGAAAAACGCACAACATAACACACTTTTTTTCGGTAGTCACACGTACTTTTTGCCCCAAATCGTTCTTTCGCGTTATGATAATAACTGCTTTTATTTTTGTGCTGATGCTTTTTCTTGTTGAGAAACGCTGCGCCCTCTGCCATACCATATAGGATAACAGAGGGCGCAATACATTTGAGTTATGCTTTTCAGCCTGTGATTATGCTAAAAGTCATCAAAATCCAACTGTGCCTTACGTGTGTTGAGTGTGTCTATGTAGTCTTCACGGCTGCCTACGACAATCTTCTCAAACTCACGCAGACCTGTACCTGCCGGTATTAGGTGACCGCAAATCACATTCTCCTTCATGCCGTCCAACGTGTCGCTCTTGCCGTTGATGGCCGCCTCATTAAGCACCTTGGTAGTCTCCTGGAAGGATGCCGCTGACATGAACGAGTTGGTAGCCAAGGATGCTCGCGTGATACCTTGCAGTATCTGAGTGGAAGTAGCTGGCATGGCATCGCGCACTTGTACAATAGCCTTGTCCTGGCGCTTCAGCAGTGAATTCTCGTCACGCAACTTACGCGCTGTGATAATCTGACCCTTTTGGAAGTTTTCGCTATCACCGGCGTCTGTGACTACTTTCTTGCCCCAGATACGGTCATTCTCTTCGGCAAATTCGAGCTTGTCGACAACTTGCTGCTCAAGGAAGCGGGTATCTCCGGGCTCGTCTATCTGCACCTTGCGCATCATCTGACGTACGATTACTTCAAAGTGCTTGTCGTTGATCTTCACACCCTGCAGACGATATACGTCCTGTATCTCATTCACGATATACTCTTGTACGGCTGTAGGACCCTTGATAGCAAGAATATCTTGCGGTGTGATGGCTCCGTCTGACAGTGGTGTACCTGCACGCACGTTGTCATTGTCCTGGACAAGAATTTGCTTGGAAATAGGAATCAGGTACTTGCGCACATCGCCTTGCTTAGACGTAATCAGCACCTCACGGTTGCCTCGTTTGAGCTTGCCCATAGTCACTACACCGTCTATCTCAGCTACGATAGCCGGATTAGATGGGTTGCGTGCCTCAAAGAGCTCTGTCACACGTGGCAGACCACCGGTAATATCACCGCCACCACCTACGACACGAGGTATCTTGACAATAATCTCACCGACCTTAGCCATCTTGCCATCTTGCACAGCGATATGTCCTCCAATCGGGAAGTTGTATGTACGCAGAATCTCACCATTCTCGTCAAGGATATGACATGCGGGCACCTTGTTGCGGTCTTTGGATTCGATGATGACGTACTCTGACTGCTTGGTGGTTTCGTCGGTATCGACGCGGTAAGTCACGCCTTCTATGACGTCCTCAAACTTGATTATACCTGCTGACTCCGTGACAATAACTGCGTTAAACGGATCCCATTGACAGATGAGGTCGTTCTTCTCCACACTGTCTCCGTCACCCTTATACAGAATTGAACCGTATGGAACGTCCTGTGAAAGGAGTACTATGCCGGTACGTGGCTCGATAAAGCGAATTTCTGCCAGACGAGATACAACAATCTGTGCTGGACCTTGCTCTGTCTCTACATCGACAGTACGGAGTTCCTCAAACTCGATGGTTGCATCATATTTGGAACGTATCTGTGCATTGGCCACTGCGTTGCCTGCCACACCACCGGCATGGAAGGTACGGAGTGTCAGCTGGGTACCGGGCTCACCGATAGACTGTGCTGCGATGACACCTACAGCCTCGCCTTTCTGTACCATTCGCTGTGAAGAAAGGTTGCGTCCATAACACTTCATACATACGCCCTTGCGGCTCTCGCAGGTGAGGACTGAACGAATCTCTACCATCTCGATAGGACTCTCTTCTATCTCCTTGGCTCGAGGCTCTGTGATTTCCTCACCAGATGCAACAATCACCTTGCCTGTGATGGGATGTATTACATCATGCACACTCACACGACCCAGGATTCTGTCATAAAGAGAAGAGATTACCTCATCACCGTTCTTCAAGGCCGTACATTCCAAGCCTCGCAGGGTGCCGCAATCCTCTTCGTTGATAATCACATCGTGAGAAACATCAACCAGACGACGTGTCAGATAACCTGCGTCAGCGGTCTTCAACGCCGTATCAGCAAGACCCTTACGGGCACCGTGGGTAGAGATAAAGTACTCCAACACAGACATACCCTCCTTAAAGTTTGAGAGGATAGGGTTCTCGATAGTATCTGGCTCAGCACCTGCTTTCTGAGGCTTGGCCATCAAGCCACGCATACCAGAAAGCTGAGAAATCTGACCAGCGCTACCACGGGCACCAGAGTCAAGCATCATGTATACGGCGTTAAAGCCCTCGTCGGCTTCCTTCATCGTATTGATAAGGAGCTTGGACAAGTCGTTGTTGACCTTGGTCCATGTCTCGATAACCTTTTGGTGGCGCTCCTTGTCAGTAATCAAACCCATTTCATAGTCGGCCGTGATATTCTCAATCTCATTTTGACCCTCTTGGACCATCGTAGCCTTTTCCTTAGGGATAATGATATCACCAAGGTTGAATGACAGACCGCCCTCATAAGCCAGACGATAACCGAGATTCTTGATACCGTCGAGGAACTCGCAGGCACGTGCCACGCCCACTGACTTGATGACCTTGGTAATCAATCCACGCAAGGACTTCTTGGCAATAACATCGTTGAAATAGCCAATCTCGGTAGGAATTACCTCGTTGGCAATCAGACGTCCGACCGAAGTCTCCACCTGACGCTTGCCTATTGTGCCGTCCTCAAGGATGTCGTCCACTATCACCTTGATAGGAGCATGAATCTCTACTTTCTTTTGATTGTAGGCAATGATTGCCTCCTCGGGAGCGTAGAACGACATACCAGAACCCTTGGCACCTGGACGCAGCTTGGTGATATAATACAAGCCGAGCACCATATCCTGTGAAGGCACAGTAATAGGATCGCCATTGGCAGGGTTAAGGATATTGTGAGACTGGAGCATCAAAATTTGAGCTTCCAGAATAGCTTCGTTTGACAATGGCAGATGTACAGCCATTTGGTCACCATCAAAGTCGGCATTAAACGCCGTACATGCCAGAGGATGCAACTGAATGGCCTTACCCTCAATCATCTTAGGCTGGAACGCTTGAATACCCAAACGGTGTAGTGTAGGCGCACGGTTCAGCAAGACAGGGTGTCCCTTCATCACATTCTCCAAAATATCCCAAATCATAGGATCTTTGCGGTCCACAATCTTCTTGGCTGACTTCACCGTCTTGACAATACCGCGCTCGATGAGCTTACGTATGATAAATGGTTTATACAGCTCGGCAGCCATCAGTTTGGGCAGACCGCACTCACCCATCTTCAACTCAGGGCCAACGACGATAACCGAACGAGCAGAGTAGTCCACACGTTTACCAAGCAGGTTCTGACGGAAACGTCCCTGCTTGCCTTTCAATGAGTCTGAAAGTGATTTCAGAGGGCGATTGTTTTCAGTCTTTACTGCATTGGAACGTCGAGAGTTGTCGAAGAGCGAATCCACAGCCTCCTGCAGCATACGCTTTTCATTACGCAGAATGACCTCAGGAGCCTTGATGTCAATCAGACGTTTCAGACGATTGTTACGTATAATTACACGACGATACAAATCGTTGAGATCCGATGTGGCAAAGCGTCCGCCGTCAAGAGGCACGAGAGGACGGAGCTCAGGAGGAATGACTGGCAGAATCTTCAGAATCATCCATTCTGGTTTGTTGAGCTCACGACTTGCACGGAAGCTCTCGACCACCTGCAGACGCTTCAGAGCCTCATTCTTGCGAGCCTGGGCACCCTCATTGTTTGCCATGTCACGCAGTTCGTAAGACAACGCATCAAGATCCACACGCTCCAACAGATACAGTATAGCCTCTGCACCCATCTTGGCAACGAACTTGTCGGGGTCATTGTCGTCCAGATAGAAATTCTCGCGTGGCAAACGCTCCTCAAGGGCGAGATACTCCTCCTCGCTCAGCAAGTCGCCCTGACGCACCACGCCATCCTCGATGCCAAGGTCGTCCTGCCCCTTCTTGGGAGCGAGAGGCCCCGGATTGAGCACTACATAACGCTCATAGTAGATTACGCTGTCGAGCTTCTTGGTAGGCATACCCAAGAGGTAACCAATCTTGTTGGGCAGAGAGCGGAAATACCAGATATGTGCGATAGGGACGACAAGAGAGATATGACCGCTACGCTCACGGCGGACCTTTTTCTCAGTCACCTCCACACCACATCTGTCGCAGACGATGCCACGATAGCGAATGC
>CALZLQ010000040.1 GCA_945788385.1 uncultured Prevotellaceae bacterium | reverse complement strand
AAGACCACGCTTTTCCTGTGCGTGAATGTGTCGAAGCCGAACTTGCCGTGATATGAGCCCATTCCGCTGTTGCCTACACCGCCAAAGGGCATGTTGTGTGTAGCGATATGCATGATGGTATCGTTGACGCAGCCTCCTCCGAAACTTAGCCTGCTGAGGAACTTGCGTTTCTCTCGACCTGACGTGGTGAACAGGTATAATGCCAGGGGGTGTGGCCGTTGCTGTATGAAATCAAATGCTGTCTCCATGCTGTCGACTTTGATGATTGGCAGCACGGGACCGAAGATTTCTTCTTGCATTGCTGCATCGTCGGCTGTCACGCCCGTCATAATGGTGGGGGATATGCGCAGGGTCTCAGTGTCGAGTGTGCCTCCGTATATGGTCTTGTTGGTGTCGATGAGGCCTGAGATGCGGTCGAAGTGTTTACGGTTTACTACCTTGCCGTAGCTGTGGTTGTTCAGGGGCTCGCTGCCATACTGGCGCATGACTTCATCTTTGAGCAGTTCGACGAAACGGTCATGGACGTCTTTATGACACAGGACGTAGTCTGGAGCTATACATGTCTGGCCGCAATTTAGCCATTTACCAAATGCTACTCGGCGTGCCGCGAGCTTGAGGTCGCAATGGCAGTCTATGATGACTGGCGATTTTCCTCCAAGTTCGAGGGTGACTGGCGTGAGATGTCTTGCTGCTTTCTCCATGACCATCTTGCCTACTGATACTCCTCCGGTGAAGAATATGTAGTCAAACTTTTGGTCGAGCAGGGTCTGGTTTTCGGCTCTGCCTCCTGTGATGACTGAGACGTACTCGGGGGGAAAGGCTTTTTCGATGAGTTTCTGCATGACTGCACTCGTCGATGGCGAATAGGCAGAGGGCTTCACGCACGCACAGTTGCCTGCGGCTACTGCTGCGACCAAAGGTCCAAGTGTCAGCAGTACGGGATAGTTCCACGGCGACATGATGAGCACGACTCCGTATGGGTCTTTGAGTATCTTCTGTGTGGCCGGGAAGTTGGTAAGGGGGGCGATGCGTCTCTCTGGCTTGGCCCACGACTTGACATGCGACAGAGTGTGGGATATCTCTGAGAGAGTCAGCCCAACCTCGCACATATAGCCTTCGGAGGCTGACTTGCCCAAATCTGAGCGCAGGGCTTCGAGGAGCATGGGTGTGAACTCTTGCAGGGTGGAACGCAGGCGTTTGAGGGCTTCAATGCGTTTCCTGACTTCGATGGTGGCTCCAGTCTGGAAAAACTGGCGTTGGTTTCTGACTATATCTTCTATCATATATTTCATGCCTTTACTGCCAAATATAATTCTGTCAATTCTTCACGCCCGAAGAGCTTTGGTACTGGATACAGGGGGTTGCCCTCGGCCAGTGCGTACGATACCATCTGACAGATATCCTCAGTCTTGATGCCTTGGATTTTCGACGGTATGTCCATGCTGCGGTTCATGTCTCCGACCCATGATATAAAGGCTTTGGCTACTGTTTCGTCAGACGCTGTCGGGTCAAGATTCAGCGACTTGGCAAGACCGCTCTCACGGGTGAGCGATGCCAGCTTGGAATATACGGACTCGCCGTAGGCTCGCAACACCACGGGGAGGAGGACTGCATTGGCAAGGCCATGGGGCACGCCGTATTGCCCTCCAAGGGAGTGTGCCACACAATGCACGTAGCCTACGTAGCTTATACTAAAGGCGTTGCCAGCACAGAATGCCGCTCTCAACATATTCTGACGTGCTTTTGCATTTGAACCGTCACGGTATGCCTCAAGCAGGTTCTCGCTGATGAGCCTAACGGCTTCGACGGCCATGGCGCGTGTGTATGACGTGGTCGAACGGCCGATATAGGCCTCGACTGCGTGGACGAGTGCGTCCATGCCCGTAGTGCTGGTGATGTGGGGTGGAAGGCCTACTGTCAGGCGATAATCGTGGACTGCTACCGGGGGTATCAGGGGGAAGTCCATGATTGCATACTTATGATGCTTTTCGGGGTCAGTAATCACTGCTGCAAGGGTTGTCTCGCTTCCTGTGCCTGCCGTAGTGGGTACTGCTACCAGGAGGGGCAGACGCACCCATACCTTGAGCACTCCTGCCATCCATTTGAGCGAGGTACGCGGACGTGCCACGCGGCATGCCGCAGCCTTTGCACAATCCATTGCGCTACCGCCTCCGAGGGCAATGATGGCCTGCGACTGACTCTCTACGTACTGTGACCTCGCTTCCTCGACATTGGCTACGGTGGGGTTGGGCACTGTATCTGCATATAGGCTATAATCTATTCCTGAAGAAGCGAGTTTCTCTTCAAGCATGGCTGCAATGCCTGCCTTGACAAGCCCTTGGTCTGTAACGATGAGCACGCGACTTATGCCCTTTGTCTTGAACATTGGGCCCAACTCGTCCATCGAGCCAAGTATCTTGGGCTCACGATACGGAAGTACAGGGATGACAATACGGAATACCGTTTGATAAGCCCTGCACCATAATTTATATAAGGAATTCATATAGCAAACTTTTTTCACTGGGTATCACTTCACGCTGACTCCGCCAGCCAAGGCCTTGCACTTGTCCCGAAGTGCTGTCTGGTCTGCATCAATCCTGTCCCAGCAGACTACCACACCCATACGGCGTCCTACGTGTGCCTCTGGCTTGCCAAAGATACGGAGATAGGTATTGGTGGCAGCACAGACTTGCTCCACTCCACTGTATGATGGAGAGTCGGTCTCTGTCTCGCTCAGTATTACGGCACTTACGCCTTGACGCTCGAGAGTGATTTCGGGTATGGGGAGCCCCAATACGGCTCGTGCATGAAGCTCGAACTCGCTCAGATTCTGAGTGCCTGAGAGTGTGACCATACCTGTGTCGTGAGGACGCGGAGAGAGTTCGCTGAATATCACGCCCTCACTCTCGCTCACGAAAAACTCTACGCCCCAAATGCCTGCACCTGTCAAGGCTGCCGTCACCTTGGCCGCCATATCCTGAGCTGCAGCAAGGTGTTCGGGCTTCATGGCACGTGGCTGGAAACTCTCGCGGTAATCTCCTCCCTTTTGTACATGGCCTA
Source organism: uncultured Prevotellaceae bacterium (assembly GCA_945788385.1). GTDB lineage: Bacteria > Bacteroidota > Bacteroidia > Bacteroidales > Bacteroidaceae > Physcousia. Next base: position 6,760 of record CALZLQ010000040.1, on the reverse strand, counting down.
TAGGAGGACAGAAGAGCGTGGGGCCCTCTTTCTGTGTCACGGTAAGGAGAGTTATCTCATAGTCAAAGGGGATAAATTGTTCTACGATAACCTCCATGATATCGCCTCTTGCTCCCTCGCACGCGCAATCCCATGCTGCTTTCAACTCGTCTGCCGAATTTACCTTGCTCTGGCCATGACCTGAGCTTGACATCAGGGGTTTGACTATACAAGGGAAGCCTACGGCGTCTGCCGCTGCACACAGCCCTTCATACGTCGTGGCATAACGATAGTTTGCCGTCTTGAGCCCAAGTTCGGTATGAGCCAGTTCACGTATGGCTTTGCGGTTCATGGTATAGTTGACAGCCCGCGCACTCGGCACTACCTGAATGCCGCGGTTCTCGCACTCATAGAGCATCTCCGTACGTATAGCCTCAATCTCGGGGACGATGACATCTGGCTTGACCTCATCGACCACTGCCATGAGTGCATCACCATCGAGCATAGAGAATACTCTGCGCTCGTCGGCTACTTGCATGGCTGGTGCGTTGTCGTATTTGTCGCAAGCCACCACATACTGCCCCTTGCGTTTCAAGGCTATCACGAACTCTTTGCCCAACTCACCGGAGCCTAACAACAATATTTTCTTCATAACTATCTCTTTTTTATCTCGAAAACGAGAATAATCAATTATTTATCGTTGAAAAACGAGAATACCCTGTTTCTTTGTCTTGAAAAACGAGGATACTCTGTTTCTTTATCTTAGAAACGAGGATACTCTGTTTCTTTGTCTTGGAAACGAGGATACCATGTTTCTTTTTCTCTTGAGAAGCCTGCGACTTAGCTAAGTCCTTCGATTTCTCCGTCTACAATGTCTATCTTCAGAGCCTGAGGCAGCTTTGGCAGTCCTGGCATACGCATGATGTCACCTGCTATCAACACTACAAACTCTGCACCCTGGTTGATGACAATATCGCGAATTGTCACAGTGAAGCCCTCAGGCACACCATACGCTTTTGGATCAGCAGAAAACGAATACTGCGTCTTTGCCACACATACGGGATAGTGAGTCAGGCCAAGCTCGCTGACAATAGCAAGCTTTTTCTTGGCGGCAGGGGCAAACACAACGCCCTTTGCGCCGTAGACTTTACGAGCAATGGCTTCAGCCTTCTCTTCGATTGACATATCATCGCTGTATGCAAAGTCAAGAGGCTGGCTCTCCCTCTCTTCGATAGTCTTGGCCACGAGCTCTGCCAGCTCTACGGCACCTGCACCTCCCTCGTTGAACGCATTGTTTACGGCAAAGCCTACGCCAATCTGCTCACAATGCTCGCGACAGAAAGCAATCTCTTCGTCTGTATCTGAAGCATAGCGGTTGAAACATACTACTACTGTCTGACCGAAACCCTGCAGATTGCGGATATGGCGGTCGAGATTCCTGACACCCTCGCGCAAGCCCTCCATATTCGGCTTTTTGATATCCTCCACTTCCACTCCGCCGTGCATCTTCAGCCCCTGGGTAGTAGCCACCAATACAGTCAATGCAGGCTGCAGGCCCGACTTGCGACACTTGATGTCGTAAAACTTCTCTGCGCCAAGGTCTGCACCGAAGCCTGCCTCAGTGATGACATACGGAGCCAGGCTCATAGCCATGCGGGTAGCCAATACGGAGTTGCACCCATGAGCGATGTTAGCAAAGGGACCACCATGTACGATGGCTGGAGTTCCCTCGGTTGTCTGCACCAGATTAGGCTTGACAGCATCTCGCAGCAACACGCAGATACTGCCTGCCACGCCAAGGTCCCTGACCGTGAATGGCTTGCCCTCAATCGTAGTGCCCAACAAGATATTCTCTATACGGCGGCGCAAGTCGGCCTCGTCTTGAGCCAAGCACAAGATTGCCATAATCTCGCTCGCTGGGGTAATATCGAAACCGCTCTCCATAGTGACACCATTTGTCTTTGCTCCAAGGCCCGTGACGATATAGCGCAAATTGCGGTCATTGACATCAAGGACGCGCTTCCACAACACCTCTCTCATGGCAAAGCCCTCAGACTGATGCTGGTAGATATAGTTGTCGAGCAAAGCCGCAATCATATTGTGAGCACTCGTGATGGCATGAAAATCGCCAGTGAAGTGCAGGTTAATCCTATCCATAGGCAACACCTGAGCATATCCGCCTCCTGCAGCACCGCCCTTCATGCCGAAACATGGTCCCAACGACGGCTCTCTCAGAGCCACAACCGTACGCTTGCCGATGCGGTTCATGCCCAGCGCAAGACCAACGCTCACCGTAGTCTTGCCAATACCTGCCTTTGTCGGCGTTATGGCAGTCACCAAAATCAGTTTGCTCTGTCTGATTTTGCCTTCATCAATCAGATTGTGCGGCAACTTGGCAATGTAGCGGCCATACGGTTCAAGCACTTCCTCATTGATACCCAAATCCGCAGCCACATCCTTGATGGGGCGCAATACGGTCTCTCTTGCAATTTCGATGTCCGATTTCATATCCATATCATTTTTTTCGTGTTATCCTGTCGTTCTCCCCCACCTCAAAGAAACATTCTCCCTTAGCCCCATCAGGCAAATACTGCTGCTCTACATAATGCCCAGGAAAATCATGAGGATAAAGATAGCCATCATGATACCCCAACTCCGCCATCAGCTCTGTCGGAGCATTACGCAAATGCAGAGGCACAGGCAGATTGCCAGACCTGCGCACATACTCCAGTGCAGCATTGATAGCATTGTACGCGCTGTTGCTCTTGGGCGAAGTAGCCAGATATACCGTAGCCTCAGCCAAGGGAATACGCCCCTCGGGCCACCCTATCTTGCTCACAGCATCAAAGGCAGCATTGGCCAGCAAAAGAGCATTTGGGTTGGCCAAGCCAATATCCTCAGACGCCGAGATTACCAGCCTGCGCGCTATAAACTTGGGGTCCTCGCCCCCCTCTATCATTCTCGCCAGCCAATATATCGCAGCATCAGGGTCACTACCTCTGATACTCTTGATAAACGCCGAGATAATGTCGTAGTGCATCTCCCCGTCCTTGTCGTAAGCCAAAGGATTCTGCTGCAAGCGCCGCGCCACCAACTCGTCCGTCACCTCCAATGCCCTGCCCTGAGCATCATCACGCCGCGGAGCCAGCTCCGTCACAAGCTCAATGATGTTGAGCAACTTGCGGGCATCGCCCCCACAATACCGCAGCAACGCACCAGTCTCAGAGAGCACCACGTTTTTCTCCCTGAGCACCACATCCTCGGCAAGGACACGCTCCGCGAGACGCAGCAAATCTTCCTTCTCAAGCGGTTTGAGAGTATACACCTGACAACGGCTCAGCAGAGGACGAATCACCTCAAAACTCGGATTCTCAGTCGTAGCCCCTATCAGCGTCACCACACCCTGCTCCACAGCCCCGAGAAGGCTATCCTGCTGAGACTTGGAGAAACGATGAATCTCATCGATAAACAGCAAAGGACTCGGAGAATCAAAAAACCTTGCTCCACGCGCCTTGTCAATCACGTCGCGCACATCCTTCACACCGCTCGTCACCGCACTAAGCGTGAAAAACGGCACCTTCAGTGCCTTGGCCATAATCATAGCCAACGTCGTCTTGCCCACCCCTGGAGGCCCCCACAAGATAAAGCTACTCGCCCTCCCCCCCTCTATCATACCACGCAACACACCCCCAGGCCCCACCAAATGCTGTTGCCCGATATAATTGTCAAGCGTCGTAGGACGCATTCTCTCTGCCAATGGTTGCATATTTCACCCACAAAGATATATAAAAAATACGAATAAGCGAACACCAACGGCGATAAAAACAGAAATTAAGTGACAACAGCCATTACAATGATAAAATTAACGCACGAAATATTAAACCAAAGTTAAAGTCACGGCAAGGCACACGAGTTTCATGCAAAACGACATACATTTGCTCCCGACAAGCACTAACCCCTAAACACACCAGACTATGAAAATCAAAGCTATCAGAATGTACGACAACACATTCAAGGACCAGAGCCAAGCCCACGTCACTCAAGACGGCTACCTCATTGACACAGGTTTTGAAGTAATCCTCGTCGACACAGGCCGACAAGAAGCACCCTCAGACGCCAAGTCACGCCCCGGCAGCCACGCCCCCACTCGCGAGCAAAACCACAACTACATCAAAGCCCTCTATGCCCTGGGCTATCGTCCCGAGCAGGTCACGCGCATCATCGTCACACATCGGCAACCTTGCCACACAGCCGCCCTCAACTGTTTCCCCCAAGCCAAAATCTACATCTCGGCCCAAGAAGCGGCAACACTGAATCTCTGCGGCAACAACATCGTCATCGCTGACTGCCCACAACGGTACCACGACTTCGCCCGAGCCCAGAAAGTCACCGACGGCATATACTACGTCGAAGACGAAAGACACGACTCACCCCACAACATTGTCATCATCGAAGACCACGGCCACCACTACATGATACACAGCGACCTCACCCCCTACAACCCCTTTGCAGGCAATCCACGCCAGCATAGCGGCACGCATTAAACCGACACGGCGCTAACCAAACGTCGCTATCCGAAACGACGCTAACCAAACATCGCCTGCCAGCGGTCCCACGTATCAATGTCTGCATCAGGAAATTTCTGCAGCATACGGCGGACTTGCTCAGGCGACTTTTCGCGCTCAGGGTGGCTCTTTGAGTAAAACTTGTCAGCATAGCAGACTATCTGCTCCTCGATAGAGCGAGGACACAGTTCGACGTCCAAAGGCAAGGGAAGATTCTGACGCTTGATTGCGGCAGGCGAGAGTCCAGTCCCAGTGTGACGCGAAGCAATCCTCGCCAACGCCCCGTAATAATCACGCCTCTCCACGTCGAGCTCCGCCTCGGCCAAGAGAATCCCAGCCCCCAAGATACCATGACAAATATACGGGTGAGAACCATGGCAATGTATGCCCGGAGCATCAGTCATGACAATGCCAATATCGTGAAGCATGGCACCATCATATACCAAAGAGCGGTCACACACAATCTCAGGGTGAGAATCCAAGACCATCATAGCCCTACGCGCCACACACGAAGAATGCAGAATGAGCAACTCCTTCAATTCGGGATTATCCCCATAATACTTTGCAATAATACGGTCTGTCATATCCATAAATCTACGATTCAATACTCCCCGGTCTGACACTCTCACGCGCAATGACCCCCGACAAAGCCAAGACCGAAACCAAGTTAGGCACCGCCATGAGCCCATTGCCAAGGTCGGAGAGATTCCACACCAGCTCAAGCTGAGTGACACCCCCCACAAAACACATCACGACATACACCACCCTGTATGGCACAGCCGAACGCCGCCCTGCCAAAAACTCAATACCCTTCTCGCCATAATACTCCCACCCCAAAATCGTGGAAAAAGCAAAAGTGACGATGCCAAAGAGCAACAACGGAGTACCCACGTAAGGAATGGTGGCAAAAGCGGCATGAGTCAGACGTCCGCCCATATCAAACGAAATCCCGTCGTTAGCCAAGACACTGCTCACGATGACAAGCCCCGTGAGCGCACACACCACCACAGTGTCCCAAAACGTCCCCGTACTCGACACCAAAGCCTGGCGCACAGGGCTCCTGGTCTGGGCAGCAGCAGCCACAATAGGAGCAGAGCCCAAGCCCGATTCGTTGGAAAAGAGGCCACGCGCTATACCATACCGCGCAGCCATCATAATACCGCTCCCGACAAAGCCACCCCCCATACTTCGAGTCGAGAACGCACTCTCACAAATAAGGCAAAGCGAAGGCCAGACATACCCCCAGTTGACACAAAGTATATACAGGCAGCCGACGATATACAACAACGCCATGAAAGGCACAAAGGCAGAACAGATCCGCGCTATCCCCTTGACACCACCGAGCAATACCAACGCAGCACACACAGACACCACGGCAGCACTCAGCACGGGCGACACCCCAAAAGACTCCTCACACAACATCGTGATAGCATTAGACTGCACCATATTGCCGATACCGAAAGCCGCTATGGTAGAAAAGGCAGCAAACATCACAGCAAGATGCTTCCAGCCCAGTCCCCTCAGCAAAGTATACATAGGCCCCCCATGCATAAAGCCATTCCTGTCCTTCACCCTATACTTCACAGCCAGAAAAGCCTCGGCATACTTCGTCGAGATACCAAAGATACCAGTCAGCCAGCACCACAACACCGCACCGGGCCCACCCAGCGAGACAGCCGTAGCCACCCCCACGATATTTCCCGTACCGATAGTAGCCGCCAAAGCCGTAGCCAAAGCCCCAAACTGCGACACATCGCCGCTCGCCCCCCTGTCCCTACTGACACTCAGCCTGATAGCCTTGAAGAGAAACCTCTGCGGACACCTCAGCCTCACAGTAAGATAAATATGCGTGCCCAAAAGCAACAAAATCATCGGCCACCCCCACAACTGTGCGGAAAGGAAAGCCACAAACTCATTAAAATTCGCCATCTTACAACTCCTGCAAATACCCCGACCCGCTCACAAGACTATTATGCCCCAATAATCAAGTCAGGTTTAACGAATGCAAAATTACTAAAATTTAGACTAAAACTAACACACAATAACAAATAATAAGACCAAAGCATCCAAAAAAAAGGCTACCTTTGCCCAAAACAATCCGCAAATTAGACTCAATTTCAAAACCCACAATACTATGGACACACGACACATCATCCCAGCCACAATCCTCGCAGCAAGCCTGGTCATCATGGGCAAATCCATCAAGAGCGGCATCA
>CALZLQ010000039.1 GCA_945788385.1 uncultured Prevotellaceae bacterium | reverse complement strand
CAAACATTTCCCTGCAACTCCACAAGTCATCACTCCACATCAAGTGGTAGAATTATTGAAGAAATAACATAACGTCAAACAATTAAATCCAAATAGATTAGTCTTTGCTTTCCTTCGATAAACTCAGGACAAGCTTATTGACACTGCGAAACAGAAATAACATTTAGCAATCACGAGGATGGTGCACTATGCGTGCAGCCACTTCACCAACGTATTATTTAAAATAAATTATTAACTACGAAGGTAAGCGACAACCGTCTGACACATAAATATACTTGAGCTTTCGCTCATGTTCACCAATTCCGAAACCGCCAAAATGAAGATGCGTGCGCTCCTTCTCTTATTCTTTTATTATTTCAAATGAAAACAAGCAAAATTTGGAGCATTATGATGATGCTCGTTCTCGTACTCGGTACGTTCATTACATTTTCTTCTTGCGGCAATGATGAAGATGATGAAGATGAAATTATAAAACCAGAAGAACAATCACGATTGGTTGGTAAGTGGAAATATTCATGGGAGGATAAAGGTGAGGAGGGATATGGTCTATTAACCTTCAAATCTGATGGTACTGGAACATATTATGAATACGACAATGGCGAGATTGATGCAGATAATGTGCCTTTTTATTGGTCGTATGAAGAAACAGGATCTATATTGACGCTCATGTGGATCGAGGATGGTCATGTGGAAGGAAAAGAGATTGTTAGGCTTACATGGATAAACCAAAAGACATTTACAGCTGATTTAATGGACGATGGTTCTGTTTGGATAAAACAATAAAGGTCTCAAAACAATTCAATCCGCAAATATCAGTTCTTTTATCGAGTTCTTATCTGCTCCGAGAATCTGATGTTTGCGGATGTTCTTTGATCTGGTAGATAGACGCACGGATTTACCCCTCAAAATTTACTTATAGATTGCTCATGCGTCTGCCCCTTATAGCTCTTAGGAGGGCGGCTGTCCGCTAAAATGACTATCTTTGCTCATGGTTATGATTTGGTTTTGTGGTGAAAGTAAAGATAACCAAAAGGGCTGATACTTCATGTGAGTACCAGCCCTAAATTTATTAAAAAAAGTTTTACCGGACAGCAATAATTTGGAATTGTATTCACTTACTCGTAACTCTGAGCTTCGCTCTAAGTTCTTGGACAAGCCAAGCGAAACAAGTTTCGTGGTCCTTTCGCTCAACAATTCCAAATCAAAAACAAGTTTTTATTTGGAATTGTGTTCAATGCTCTACTTTTGACCGTCGTCAAAAGTCGTAACTTTGACCTACGCTTTGCTCCGGTCGAAGTTCTTGGACAAGCCAAGCGAAACAAGTTTCGTGGTCCTCCCGTTCGGGAAATGCAAATTAAAGCGAGCTTTATTTGCATTTCCGCTCACTTATTCGTAACTCTGAGCTTCGCTCTAAGTTCCTCTCGCTCAACAATTCCAAATCAAAAACAAGTTTTTATTTGGAATTGTGTTCGCTTATTCGTAACTTTGCAAGCGAATTATAAAATATTTTATATTTTACCTATGGAATTGAATCTTCTTACTGCCATATCCCCTATAGATGGCCGTTATCGTGGAAAGACAGAACCTCTCTCTGAGTACTTCTCTGAGTATGCGCTCATCAAATACAGAGTGCGCGTAGAAATCGAATATTTCATCGCACTATGCGAGTTGCCTCTACCTCAACTGGAAGGATTCCCTGCCAGTCGGGAAATACTGCGTTCCATATATCAGAATTTCACCGAGGCTGATGCCCAGCGCATCAAGGATATCGAAAAGGTGACGAACCACGATGTCAAGGCGGTAGAATACTTTATCAAAGAAAAGTTTGACGAGATTGGCAATCTTGAGGCATACAAGGAATTCATACACTTTGGGCTCACCAGCCAGGATATCAACAATACGAGTGTGCCTCTCTCTGTCAAGGAGGCTTTGGAGCAGGTCTACTATCCGCAGATAGAAGAGCTCATAGCCCAGCTCAAGGAGTATGCGCAGGAGTGGGCAGACGTGCCGATGCTTGCCAAGACTCACGGCCAGCCTGCCAGCCCCACTCGCATGGGCAAGGAGGTCATGGTCTTTGTCTACAGATTGGAGCAGCAGCTCCAGGCATTGAGGTCGCAGCCTATGACGGCTAAGTTTGGAGGTGCCACGGGCAACTACAATGCTCATCACATTGCTTATCCGCAATATGACTGGAAGGCTTTTGGCAATCGTTTCGTCAGCGAGAAGTTGGGCTTGGAGCGCGAGCAGTATACCACGCAGATTAGCAACTATGACAATCTTGGCGGTGTCTTTGATGCCATGAAGCGCATCAATACGATCATCATCGACCTCGACCGCGACTTTTGGCAATATGTCAGCATGGAGTATTTCCGCCAGAAGGTCAAGGCGGGTGAGGTTGGCTCGAGTGCCATGCCTCACAAGGTCAACCCAATCGACTTTGAAAACTCGGAGGGCAACTTGGGCATAGCCAATGCCATACTCCAGCACCTCAGCCAGAAACTCCCTATCAGTCGTCTGCAACGTGACTTGACCGACTCGACGGTGCTGCGCAACGTGGGTGTCCCAATGGGTCACATGATAATCAGCATACAGAGTACTCTCAAGGGCCTGCGCAAGCTTGTGCTGAATCAGGACGCTATCAACCGCGACCTCGACGGCTGTTGGGCGGTATGCGCTGAGGCCATACAGACTATACTGCGTCGCGAGGCTTATCCTCACCCATACGAGGCTCTCAAGGCTCTCACGCGCACAGGAGCGGGTATCTGCGAAGATACAATCAAGAATTTCATAGAGGAACTCAATGTCAGCCAAGCCGTGAAGGACGAGCTGCGCAGGATAACTCCTCATACATACACAGGAATCTGAAATTAGGTCTGACCTAATAGTAAAAACTACATTAACACTATGTCAACCAACGATGAAAGCTGGCGCAAGGCATTTGCCAGCCAGGGGAGCGACAGACCACGTCGTCCCAGAATGAATAGTCGTCCTGCGGGAAGCAGCAACGACTATAGTAGAGACAACAAACGCGGTAGTTACCAACGTCGCGACAACGCAGGCAACTACAAACGTGAGGGCGGCCCCAAACGTGAGGGCGGTTACAGCCGCGAGGGTGCTTACAGCCGTGAGGGCCAGAGCAGCTATCCCGGCAGAGGCAATCACCAGGGCCGTGGCAATTATCAGGGCTGTCGTCCGCGCTCTAAAGACTACAATCCTCATGCCAAGTATAGCATGAAGAAGCAGATTGAGTACAAGGAGCGACACTATGATCCCAACGAACCTATACGCCTGAACCGCTATCTCGCCAATGCGGGCGTGTGTAGCCGTCGCGAGGCCGACACTTTCATACAGGCTGGTGTGGTCAAAGTCAATGGTCAGACAGTCACAGAGCTTGGAACCAAGGTATTACGCACGGACGAGGTTATGTTTCATGACCAGACTCTCAACATTGAGAAGAAGGTCTACATACTGCTCAACAAGCCCAAGGACTATGTCACTACAAGCGATGACCCTCAAAACCGCAAGACCGTGATGGATCTCGTGAAGAACGCCTGCCGAGAGCGTATCTACCCCGTAGGACGCTTGGACCGCAATACTACGGGTGTGCTTCTTCTGACCAATGATGGCGAGATAGCTGCCAAGCTGACTCACCCTCAGTACCTCAAGAAGAAGATATATCACGTATTCCTCGACAAGAATGTCACTGCTGCTGACTTGCGCCAGATAGCTGACGGCATCATGCTCGAAGACGGAGAGATTCATGCCGACGCCATAGACTATGCCTCCGATACGGACAAGAAGCAGGTGGGCATCGAGATACACTCTGGGCGCAATCGCATCGTACGACGCATTTTCGAGCACCTTGGCTATAAGGTTGTCAAGCTCGACCGCGTATACTTCGCTGGGCTCACCAAGAAAAACGTGCGCCGCGGAGACTGGAGATTCCTCACCGAGCAGGAGGTCACCATGCTCCAAATGGGGGCTTTCGAATAAAAAAGAGGAAGATAGACATAATGTTCTACGACAAGCAACTTAACATATATGAAACGTACAAAAGTAATTGATGCTCTCAAGTGTACAGCCTATGATGCAGAAATATGTGTAAAGGGCTGGGTACGCTCAAAGCGTGGCAGCAAGGGCATATTCTTTATAGCCCTCAACGATGGCTCCACTATCAAAAACATACAAATCGTAGGTGAAGACCAGAACTTTGACACCGACACGGTCAAGCGCATCACAACGGGTGCTTGTATTTCGGTAGTCGGCACTCTCGTGGAAAGCCCTGCTGCGGGTCAAAGCAGCGAGATACAGGCCAAAAATATCGAAATTCTTGGTGACTGCGACAATACTTATCCTCTCCAGAAGAAGGGTGCAAGTTGGGAGTATCTGCGCTCCGTGGCTCATCTGCGCCCTCGTACCAACACATTTGGTGCGATACTGCGCATACGTCACAATATGGCTATGGCTATACATACCTACTTCCACCAGCATGGTTACTATTACTTCCACTCGCCCATCATCACGGCCAGCGACTGCGAGGGTGCAGGACAGATGTTCCAGGTCACGACTAAGAACCTGTATGACCTCAAGAAGGACGAGAATGGCTCGATAATCTACGATGATGACTTCTTTGGCAAGCAGGCTTCGCTGACTGTATCGGGCCAGCTCGAAGGCGAGCTCGGTGCTACTGCCCTCGGTGCTATCTACACCTTCGGCCCTACATTCCGTGCCGAGAACTCCAACACTCCCCGCCACCTTGCCGAGTTCTGGATGATAGAACCTGAGATAGCCTTTATGGATCTCGACGAGCTCATGGACTTGGAGGAAGACTTTATCAAGTACTGTGTGCGCTGGGCTCTCGACAACTGTCAGGATGACCTTGAGTTCCTCAACAAGATGGTGGACAAAGGGCTCATAGAGCGACTCCAAGGTGTACTCAAAGAGGACTTCGTACGCCTCCCTTATACTCGTGGCATCGAGATTCTTCAGGAGGCTGTAGCCAAGGGACGCAAGTTTGAGTTTCCCTGTAACTGGGGCGATGACCTTGCCAGTGAGCACGAGCGCTACCTCGTCGAGGAGTACTTCAAGAAGCCTGTCATCATGACCAACTATCCCAAGAAGATTAAGGCTTTCTATATGAAGATAGACGACACCAAGCCTGTCTTCAACGGACAGGAGATGGAAGAGACTGTGCAGGGCACTGATGTGCTTTTCCCCTCTATCGGCGAAATCATCGGAGGCTCAGTCCGCGAAGAAAGCTACGACAAGCTCCTTAGCGAGATAGAGTCACGCAATATCCCGATGAAGGACATGACGTGGTACCTCGACACTCGCAAGTACGGCTCATGCCCCCATGCAGGATTCGGTCTCGGATTTGAGCGGCTTATACTCTTCGTCACAGGTATGCAAAACATACGCGACGTCATACCTTTCCCACGTACTCCGAAGAACGCTGAGTTCTAATCCATAGTCTCTCTCGGATAAAACTGACAAAAAGCCAGGCGCGTCACAAAGACAGGGCCTGGCTTTTATCGTCATCTATCAAAATGCTTTCACCTCTGATTAATCCCCAGTCAAACAGGGGTAAAAGCTTGTTTGCCGACATCGGCATATACTCAGGTGTCAAACCACACAGATACCCCAGACGTCCGATAATCTCCTCCGCACTGAAGCTCTCACGTAGCACCTCCATATCCAAGCCTTTGTCACGCTTGCACAGGCGTTGCCCCTCAGCATTACACAAGAGTGGAATATGATGAAAAAACGGGCACTCCATGCCAAACAAATCAAAGAGAAAACGCTGCTGCGGTACCGAAGAAAGCAGGTCACGCCCGCGAACCACGTCTGTCACACCCATCAGTCCATCGTCTACCACCACAGCGAGTTGGTAAGCCCACGCCCCATCCTTGCGCCTGACTATGAAATCTCCACAATGACGTTGCAATCCTTCGGGTACACGCACGCGCACAGCCCCCTCCTTCAACCCCTTGTTACGACAAGTCCCGGCATACACTACGCGCCCATCAGCCTCATGTGGAGCACTCGAAGAGAGCAGGTCGGCACGTGAGCAACCACAAAAATACGTCAGACCCTTTTCTTCCAGCATTCCGAGATAATGCTCGTAAATATCACCACGCTGACTCTGCCACACCACCTCGCCGTCCCACTCCAGACCGAGCCATGTCAGGTCATCCATAATTTGCAATGCATACTCACGTTTGCAGCGCTGAGAGTCTATGTCCTCGATACGCAGGCGCCACATTCCACCCCCAGCCTTGGCGTCGAGCCACGACAGCAACGCGCACATCACATTGCCTAAATGCATACGTCCCGTGGGCGAAGGGGCGAAACGACCGATTCTATCCATTACGCTGCCAGTTTAAGCTTGTTTACAAGCCATTTACATGACGTGGCATTGACGCACAGTGTCAGCGTGATTACTCCAGCCGTATAGATAAGGATATTGTGGCGCGTGGCCAACGGAATATTCTCATTGCAATTCACCATCAGAGCCATACACATACCCAACGCTCCACGCAGTCCGCCCCAACCCAGCACTATGGCCTCAGCGCGTGACAAGCCATATCCATTGCGTCTCAGCAAGGGGAAGAGGATGGCAATCATCGCATAACGAATCGCATTCAAGCCCAGATAAATGACGACCGTATAGAAAATATGAGCCCACGTAATATCTACAACAGCGGCAATAATGATTCCCACCATGAGGAAAATCAGGGTGTTGGAAATGTAGGCGCAAAATTCCCAAAACTTCTCCATAAAAGCGTTCGTGGCAGGCAAAAGGTGTGGACGTCCATTTTGGGCAAAGGAATGCCCAAACACCACAAGCGCAATCACTCCTGACACGTCAAGCAAACTCTGCGCTACCATAAACGTGATATATGCAGCGGCCAAGACCATGCAATTTTGCAGAATATCCTTCGAACCAAGCCACCTCACCACAAGCAATGTGATACGATAAATCAAATACCCAATCACGCAGCTGCAGGCAATCACCCATGCAAAGTACAGCAAGGGATAATCAATCCCTTCCTTTCCGGCAAAGCTGCCATAGAAATACATAAAACACACCAGACCTGTAGCATCGTTCAGCAACGACTCGCCATCTACCAGTGTCGAAAACTTCTTGCTCGTCCCCAGTTCCTGAAGCAACGCTACTACGGCAACTGGGTCTGTGGCAGAAATCAGACCGCCAAACATCAAAGCATAAACCCAACGGGAGGAATCATACGCCCCTGCAGTCCAATATAAGCCCATGACCAAGGCCGCTGTCAGAAACATACAAATCACTACTCCCGGACCAGCCAGAAGCGCAGCGTTGGGTAAGGTCTTGCGGAATGCATTCAGATCCATCTCATAGGCTGCATCAAACACCAGGATGGGCAGAAAGACATAAAGGATAAAATCGGGGTTGATGCCCGTAATCATATCCAACACGTTGCGTACCATCACATGAGAGCCCACAAGTTCTGTCCTCGCACACACGCCAAACACAATCCCCACCACAAAAAGCATCACTGTATACGGCAACTTAATCCAACGGTCCAGCGACTTTACCGCCACTCCCACAAGCAAGCCTATAATAGGCAAGAGCACAAATGTAGTAAGCATAATCAATCTATAAAAACTATTTGTCGGCAAAGGTATAGAAAAAACAAGATAAAAGAAAATACACCAAGTACAAAAACGTACAAATACGCAAAAAGAAGCCCCGAGACGCAAGTCCCGAGGCTTCAAGTCGTATCATAAAAACTCAAACATTACATCATGCCACCCATGCCTGGTGCAGCCATAGGCATCTCTGGCTTATCTTCCTTTTGGTCGCAGATGACACACTCTGTGGTGAGGAACATGCCTGCGATAGAAGCTGCATTTTCCAGAGCTACGCGAGTGACCTTGGCTGGGTCGATGATACCGGCAGCCTTCATATTCTCATAGCGGTCTGCACGAGCATTGTAGCCATAGTCGCCCTCACCAGCGCGAACCTCATTGACCACCACACTACCCTCAAGACCAGCATTCTCCACAATCTGGCGCAAAGGCTCCTCGATAGCACGACGCACGATACGAATACCTGTCATCTCATCAGCATTCGCACCCTCAAGCTTATCCAGAGCACTCTGAGCACGAATGTAAGCCACACCACCACCAGGAATTATACCCTCCTCTATAGCAGCACGAGTAGCGCAAAGAGCGTCGTCTACACGATCTTTCTTCTCCTTCATTTCTACCTCACTCGGAGCGCCGACATAGAGTACTGCTACACCGCCAGCCAACTTGGCCAGACGCTCTTGCAGTTTCTCCTTATCGTAGTCGCTTGTAGAGTTGGCAATCTCATTCTTGATCTGATTAACACGATCAGCAATCAGCTCCTTCTGCCCGTGACCATTCACGATGGTAGTATTATCCTTAGTCACAGACACCTTGTCAGCTGAGCCAAGCATTTCGATGGTAGCCTGCTCCAACTTCAAACCGGTATCCTCGCTGATTACCAAGCCGCCAGTCAGAGTTGCAATATCCTGAAGCATAGCCTTGCGGCGATCACCAAAGCCAGGAGCCTTGACGGCACAAATCTTCAGCTGACCACGCAAACGGTTGACCACCAGAGTAGTCAAAGCCTCGCTGTCAACGTCCTCGGCAATCACGAGCAAAGGACGACCAGTCTGCACGGCAGGCTCCAAGATAGGCAGGAAATCCTTCAGGTTGGAAATCTTCTTGTCATAGATAAGGATGTAAGGATTCTCCATCTCACACTCCATCTTCTCAGTGTTTGTCACGAAGTAGGGGCTCAGGTATCCGCGGTCAAACTGCATACCCTCCACAACACCGATAGTAGTGTCACGACCCTTGGCCTCCTCGATGGTGATAACACCATCCTTGCTCACTTTCTGCATGGCATCAGCCAAGAGCTGACCAATCTCTGGATCATTGTTGGCACTCACAGTAGCTACTTGCTCAATCTTCTTGTAGTCATCGCCGACCACTTCGGCCATGTCCTTAATCTCAGCCACGACAGCACTAACGGCCTTGTCAATGCCACGCTTCAAATCCATGGGATTAGCGCCTGCAGCCACATTCTTCAAGCCCTCGCGCACGATAGCCTGAGCCAAGACAGTAGCCGTAGTAGTACCATCGCCGGCATCATCGCCAGTCTTGGATGCAACGGACTTTACCAATTGGGCACCAGCGTTCTGGAATGCATCAGCCAACTCAACCTCCTTGGCCACTGTCACACCGTCTTTGGTGATATGAGGAGCACCAAACTTCTTCTCGATAATGACGTTGCGCCCCTTAGGTCCGAGAGTTACCTTGACAGCATTAGCCAAAGCGTCTACACCCTTCTTCATCTCATCACGAGCCTCAATATTGAATTTAATATCCTTAGCCATAATAATATCAAAAAATTAATTAGTTGAATGAAAATAATAAGAAACCTCTCTGTTTATCCTAAGATAGCCACCACATCGCTCTGGCGCATGATGAGGTACTTCTTGCCTTCGTGCTCAATCTCTGTGCCGGCATACTTGCCGTAAAGTACACGGTCGCCTTCTTTCAGTACCATCTCTTCATCCTTAGTACCATTGCCCACAGCCATGATTACTCCCTGAAGTGGTTTCTCCTTAGCGGTGTCAGGAATGATGATACCACCAATAGTCTTAGTCTCTGCAGCAGCAGGCTCAATCAGAACTCTATCTGCCAAAGGTTTAATGTTCATAGTCGAATATATTTTAATTAATGTTTAAAATCCATTTAACGGAGTCAAAGGACTCGTCCATGAGTGTTCACATTTCGTGCCAAAACCGTACGTAGTGACAAAATGTCAGTCGTATGACAGTTTTGTAGATGTTGTTTACTCTTGATAATATACTCTCTTGACTCGGTCGCTGACTGAGGTGAGT
>CALZLQ010000038.1 GCA_945788385.1 uncultured Prevotellaceae bacterium | reverse complement strand
AGGCTGTTTTTTGCTGCTGGGAGATAATTGACTCCATACCATGTGATTTGGAGGGCAAGGAATGTAAGGATGAGTATGATGGTGTATCGCACACTGCGATGGTTACTGAGGTGGAGGGGGATAAGGCTGAGAAGCCAGGTAGTGGCTGCCCAGTTTTCTTTGGCATCCCAACTCCAATAGTCGCCCCATGCCTGACGTGCCCATACTGCTCCTGTCAGCATACCGATGATAAGGAGGGCTGATGAGCTGCGGAAGAGCGAATGAGTGTAGCCTTGGAGCATGGGATAGCGACTTTGAGCCATGCGGCTGATGAGGGACATCGCCATGAGTGAGTAGGCTACCATATAGAGGAAGAGATGAGGGACGAACCACCATGAGCGTAGGGCTGGCATGAGGGTACTGAAGTTGATTTTTGCTATGCTGAAGATGGTGAAGGCGATGGTGAGCGTGATGAGGACGGGGATGGTTATCTTAGGACGCCAAGTGCCAATGAACTGGCGCATGGAGCCGAGCGCGAGGAGAATCATGCCGATATATACAAGTGGGAGCCAGGGCTCTCGCACTATTTGGAGTATGGTGTAGCGATGGGCTTGACGGTCGTAGCCACTTTGTAGTATGGTATATCCACGATATGTGGCTGGGGAATTGACAGCGGTGGTGAGTTCTTTGGCGTCGGCAAGGAGATGGCTGGTATATTGGCGTGGGCTGGTGTGGTCGTCGTAATAGTCGATGTGGAAATCTGTGAGTTGGAGGGTAAATGGGAGTGGGACGGTGTGGCCGTCGGAGGTATAGGCTGTGTTTTGTGGCCAATGAGGGGCAAGCATGAGTTTGGCTCGTGTGACATCGGGGGCTCCCCAATATGCTCCAGAAATAATGAGAAGCACACCGAGGTGGATGGCGGTAAAGGTCCATGGCTTGCGACGCTTGATGGCTTGGTATATGGTGAGGATGAGGGTGGTCTGGAGTATGAGGAGGTAGATGGCGAAGGGGATGGCGGTATGGAGGGGTATTCCGAAAGTGCCTTCGACGGCGAGAGCGAGGGCTGCTATGGCAAGCTGTATGATGGCGCTGCGTGGTGTGACTAGTTTTTGGATAAGGGGTGTGCGGCCATAGCGATTTGCGATGGCTATAACGGCAGTGAGGTGACTGAGGGCGAGAAGAACGGTGGTAGGATACTCAAGATACATGGCTTTGACCCTATTTTGTGTTTTCTATTCTTTGGAGTATTTCTTGATGTGGCTGTATGCCTGGTAGATGCCCATCTCGCCTGCACGGGAGAAATCGGCGAGGGCTTTTTCTTTCTGATTTGTCTGTATATAGGCTATGGCGCGGTTATAGTATGAATCTGGAAGTTGTGGATTGGTTTCGATGGCATGACTATATGACTCGATGGCTTGGTCGTATTGTTTGAGTTGGAGGTATATATTGCCTTGGTTGTAGTGGGCGTAGGCAAATTGCGGATCGAGTTGTATAACTTTGCTGATGTCTTGAAGGGCCAAACTTAGATGTTGCTCTAACAGCGTGGAGGTATCGTCGCCTTGGAGGGCGAGGGCTTTGGCTTGATGGGCTTGGGCTCGGAGAAAATAGACAAGGGGGGCAGCGTCTGAAGTAGTAATACCATTTTGGCTTAGGACACTGATGGCTCCATCGAAGTCTCGCACGAGGTAGTAGTCGAGAGCTTGCTGTATGGCTTTGGTTGATGGTACTCTCTGATGGAGACGCTGCTGATGGAGGGCGATGAGGGCGGTGTCGAGGGTGGCTTCTTGGGTGGTGAGGCAAAGGGGCTGGTCGAGGAGGTGACGGTTGTTGATGCGGTCTACGTGGGTGCTGTAGGCTACGTATTTGTGTAGTTCACCTTGGCCACGATAGAAAGAGAGGAGATAGTTAGGAAGTGGGCGCAGTTCGACCTTGCGATTTTGTATCTTGCCTCGCCACTCGCTGGCGTATAGGACTTTGTTGTCTTCCTGTTCGTCGGTGATGAGCTTGTTGTAAGCGTTGATGTCACGGTCTTCTTTCTTGCGGGTGGTCTTTTGGGGAGTGTATGTGCCTGTACGCACTTCCATTTCTGCTTTGAGCACGCGAAACTCGTCACGTTCAGCACCGTACTTGTCTCCTATCTTGCGGAGTATGCTGGCTCGGTGGCGATAGCCTGTCCAGAACTGGGGGTACTGGTCGATGACGGCACTAATGTCGCGAATAGCGCCATGATAGTCGCCTGTCTGATCGAGGAGTATGGCACGGTTGTAAAGGGCAATCATGTTGTTAGGGTCGACGGTGAGGATGTAGTCCAGGTCTTCAATGGCAAGGTTGTCTTCACCGACTTGGGCACGGAGCAGTCCGCGGTTGTAGTGAGCTACGTAGCTGTTCTTGTCTAACTCAATGGCGCGGTCATAGTCGCTCATGGCACCACGGAGGTTGTTTTGGTGGTAACGGGCGAGGGCACGCTGAACGTAGAGGGGGGTATAGCGTGGCTTTTGGGCTATGGCACGGTCCAGGGCATCTTCGGCTTGGACACAACTGTCACGACTGAGGAGGAGTATGGCTTTCATGCTCCATGCGGTGCCGTGATACGGATCAAGCTCAATGGCCCGGTCTATGTATTTCTCAGCAAGGAGGGTATCTTGCTTCATGATGGCGACTTCGGCTTTCATGGTGTGATGGGTAGGATCAGAGGGCCATAAGGTGAGAACGCTGTCAAGGGCGAGGTCGGCACTGTCAAGCTGCTTGGTCTCAATCATGCAGTAGACCATGTTGTGCCACGAAGGCTTGTCGGTGGTGTTCTGACTTAGGGCTGTGTGGTAGTCTTCGATGGCCAAGGCATATTGCTGGGTGTTGATGTAGCAGATGGCTCGTAGCTGGTAGTAACGAGAGTTGAAGGGACTCTTGTCGATGGCTGTGGTGATGTCGGTCTGTGCACCTGCGTAGTCTTCGAGATAGAATTTGGCAAGGGCGCGGTAGTAGTATGGCTCGTGGAGGTATGGCTTTGCTGAGATGACGGTATTGAAGCGCTGTATGGCAAGGGTGTAGTCTTCGTAGTACAGGGCATTGCGTCCCATCATCATGACTTTGTCAGTACGTATCTGGGCCCTGACGATGAGTGGCATGAATGCGAGGAGAAGTATCAGAATGGCATGTGGTGTCCTTGACATAGGCGCTGAGGATGGTGTATGGGTGTATTATTTTCGGGGGGGCTTGACCTTATAGTTGGCTGTGAACTGGCCTTTGACGAGGGCTTTGAGTTTGTTTTGCATAAGCTGACGACGGAGACCTTTGAGGTGGTCGGTGTAGACAATGCCATCGAGGTGGTCAAACTCGTGTTGCATCACGCGGGCGAGATAGCCGTCGACCCATTCGTCATGTTCGCAGAAATTTTCATCCTGATAGGTGACTCGGATTCTTGACGGACGCGTCACCTTGTCGCTTAATCCTGGGAGAGAAAGACAGCCCTCTTCCTGAGTGTCGGTCTCTTGGCTGTATTCTTCGATATATGGATTGATGAAACAACGCTTGTAGCCTTTGTATTTGGGCTCATCGTCACTAATGATGTCGAGGTCTATGATGGCCATACGGATTGGGAGGCCTACTTGGGGGGCTGCAAGTCCTACGCCTCCGCTGTATTCGAGGGTCTCCCACATATTTTGGATGATCTGGGAGAGGTCGGGATAGTCAGGGGTAACCTCTTGGGTCTCTTTCTTGAGGACGGGCTGTCCGTAGGTGTAGATGGGTAATATCATATCGTGTTGGTTGTGAAGTTCGTGTATTATTTTCTCCTCTCCATCCACCCTTGTAGGATGATGGTGGCGCTGATCGTATCAACGAGGGCTTTGTCGCGGCGTGCCTTGCGGCTGATACCGCTTTGTATCATGGCTTGATGGGCAAGGACGCTGGTATATCGCTCGTCCCACCACTCTATGGGTATGTTGGGGAGGGTCTTCTCGAGATTTGCCACAAAGGCCTGAACACGCGATAGGTTCTCGCTGTCCAGGCCGTTGGTTTGTTTTGGCTGCCCTACTATTATTCGTTCTACGGATTCGCGTTGAGTGTAGTCCTGAAGAAACTTCAACAATTGGGGCGTGTCTACGGTAGTAAGGCCATTGGCTATAATCTGACAGGGGTCTGTGACTGCTATGCCTGTACGCTTCTTGCCGTAGTCTATGCTTAGTACTCGTGCCATTACTTCTTGTACAAGAGCCATGCGCCTTGGTATTGGCTGATGACCTTGTCGCGCATTTGAGCTGCTTCTACTTTCTCATTGTGGGTGCTGATGATGACGCGATACATGTTTTCTGTACTCTTTGCCACTTGGGCATCATAGCCTTCTCCCTTGAGTTTGCTCTGGAGATTGACGGCGTTGGTTTCTAAGCCGAAACTGCCTACTACGACACTGTATGCCTTGAGACCGCTACCTGACACGAGTGATACATCTTCGGTACGTACGCTGACTTTGCTATAGTCGGGAGTGGCGGTAGCAGTGGTCTCTGTGGTTGTGACGGTCTCTGTAGTTGTAGCGGTCTCTACCGGTGTCACTGCTACTGGGGCTGTAGTTTCTGCTGGCTTTACTGCAGCAGCAGCCTCCTGAGCTTGTGATTTCTCGTAGGCTTTCTTGTAGGCACTCTCTCCACTTTTGCATGAACTCATGGCAAGGGCAAGGACTGCCGCTGTACCAAATAGGATTGCTTTCTTCATTTCTTATTTTATTTTCGTTATTATTTGCGCGTTTCTGATTGCAAAATTACTATTTTTTTATGAATTTGCATCTTCTGTTCCTACTAATATTGCTTATCTTGTCATAATTTTTAGTTAAATATTGAAATTTATGCGTGCTGACTATGTGTCTACGATTTTTTTTGCCTATATTTGCGTTGAAGTTGTATTATGGCTTGGGATGTTTCAGGTCGTATATGCTTCATAGTTTTGTATAACCTAATATAATTATTTTGACTATGAAAGGTGTAAATTTCTTATTGGCATTTATCGGCGGTGCTGCTGTCGGTGCTGCATGTGGTATTCTTTTCGCTCCTGAGAAGGGTATTGATACTCGTTCTCGTATCGTTGATGCTCTGAAGAAGCGTGGCATCAAGCTGAGCAAGAAGGAAATGGAGGATTTGGCGAGTGACATCGCCGAGGACCTTGGTATTGGCAACGTTGAATAATGGATGATTTCAAGGTATTGTTTCTGCAACTGAGGGATTACCTCAAACTGCAGAAGGAGAATGCCGCCATGGGCGCGGCCGAGAGCTTGACTGTGTTGCTCTCGGCTGCGGTCATTGGTTTCGTGATAATCAATTTTGTGATAGCAGTGCTATTGCTACTTGGATTTTCACTGGCTTATTGGCTGGGCGGTTTGCTTGGCTGTGATGCGCTGGGCTTTGTAATAGTGGCTGGTATTATGGCATTGCTGGGAATGGTGTTCTGGTTTAAGAGAAAGTGTTGGATAACCAATCCTATCGCGCGACTTATGGTGACGGTTTTTATGTCTGACAGAAATAAGGAGGATGAGCTATGAGTATTCTGGTCAATGAGATTCTGTCTGCTCCTGATTCGTTGGAGGCTCTGAGACGTTGCCGCATGGCAAAGAGGGCTGAGGTAGATAAGTGTGAGGCTATACTCGTGGATAAGGTGCATAAGGCTTTTGCTCCTCTGCCGAAGGCTAACAACCGTATGGAACTGGTGATGAATACGGCTATGAGTGCGTTCAACATCTTTCAAGGTATCAGGATTGGTATCAGGATTGTGAGGGGATTCAAGTCGGTGTTCTCGGGTAGGAGGAGAAATGAGTGACGGTAATTTCAACAGGGCTCTGTTGCCGCATACGCCGTATGCGAGCGGTCTGAAAATGGGAAGGGCTCAGATGAGGCACAGGGCTGTAGAGGCGTTGCGTGTGTTGCTGAATGAGCGTTGTGGAGAACTAAGTGATGATGTGAGAGGGGGCTTGGTTGAGGATTTTGCCACTATGCTCAGGTGAGTATTGCTAATTTTTCTTTGGATATGGATTTGTGTCGTCGATTGGGTATCGGGCTTTTGTTGTCGATGGTGTGTGTGTCAGATTTTGCACAAAGGAATGCTGAAAAGCCTTTGTTTACATTTGCCTGCTTGAGCGACATTCATAATCAGCAGGGAATGATAAGGACTGATGTAGATAAGATTAGGCTCAGGACTTCGTTTGTAAACTCCCTGTCGATGATTGGGAACTCGGAGAGGATTGATGCGCTGGTCTTGGGTGGTGACTTCATGAGCGATGTGACGCTGAGCAGGGAGCAATGGCTGCGTACACGCGACCTCATGGCTGAGGCTACTAAAATGGCTTTCCCCAAAGATGCGACACAACGTCCAGTAATTTACGTAACTGGCAATCATGACTATGAGGTGGCTAATTTTGATATGCTTCCCAAGGAGTATAATGCTGGTGACTTCTATTCGTTTCCGATGATGGAGCAGACGGGGATACTGCGTAGGGAGGATTGTTTTTGGGAGATGGCTTACAATGGCGAAGGAAGGGATTCGGTGCCTGTACTGGCGGCTTACCATTATAAGATTGGTGGATTTGACTTTGTGGTACAGAATTGTGGCAAACATTTCTTTGGCAGCGCATGGGACTATCGTGACAGCGAGGAGGCTTCAAGGTGGGTGGAGCGCAAACTGCATGAGATTGACCCTAAGGGGACGAAGACCGTCTTTTATCTGAACCATTTGCCTCTACCTGACAGTAGAGGTGCCACTGTTGGCAAGACGTTGGTACCCTGCAGGGCTACGTCAATTATCGAAGATGCACTGCGCAAGCATCGCGGTTTGGTGTATATCTACGGACACGACCATTCTTCGAGAAAGATAAAAAGCTTCATTACTGATAGTGTGGCACAGCGTGTGACGCGGTATGGGGAAACTGGGCCTCACAGTGTCTTTATGGGCTCTATGCGATATAACAGCCTGGATGTGAATGCGAGCCCGGGGGTGGACGATTCTCCAATCGTACAGGGGCTGATAGTGAGGGTCTACAAGAAGCGTATTGTCTTGGAGATAAGAAATTTCGGCAAGTGGGGAGAACTGAGCGGAAAGGCCGTATCGACGGTGATAGCTAAGGATTTGGTGCCTTATACGATCGACAGATTGCGCTGAGTCCGCATTTATGACACTTTGGGTTGCGGGCTGTACATGTGTATCGTCCGTGGAGTATGAGCCAATGATGGGCATCGGGTATGATGTCGGGGGGGAGATGGCGTGTGAGTTCTTTTTCGACTGCAAGTGGCGTGGTGCTCTGCTTGCCGACGAGACCTATGCGGTGGCTGACTCGAAAGACATGGGTATCGACGGCCATCTTTGCTTTTTGGAATATGACTGCTTGTATGACGTTGGCGGTCTTTCGTCCTACGCCAGGGAGGCGTTCGAGTTCTTCACCAGTCGAGGGTACTTGCCCCTGGTATTCGGCAACGAGACGTTGTGCCATACCTACGAGATGACGTGACTTGTTGTTGGGATAAGATATGCTGCGTATGTATTCGAAGATAAGCTCGGGGGTGGCACACGACATGGCTTGGGCTGTGGGATAGTCTCGAAAGAGCGCCGGTGTGATGAGGTTGACGCGCTTGTCTGTGCATTGAGCCGAGAGTATGACTGCTACAAGCAGCTGGAATGGGGTCTCGTAGTTGAGTTCGGTCTGAACGATGGGCATCTCACGCTTAAAGTAGTCGATGAGGTATTGGTATCGGTCTTTGGTCTTCATTGTTTTATGGTGAATTTGGCAAAACGTAGGAGGAGTTGTTTAGTACCGGCATTGTCAAAGTCGACGGTTGCTTTGGTGTCTATGCCGCTGCCTTGGATTTGACGTATGGTGCCCTGTCCGAAGCGTTCGTGTATGATGATTGTACCTTCGCTGAGATTTTGGTAGCTTGAGGTGGATGGCGTTTTCTGACTCGAAGATATGGAGCTGGATGGCATGGAATGCAGGACGCTCATGGGGGGACGATGGGTAGTAATGGGGGGACGGAGTGTCGCTACTGGTCGTGGACGTTCTCTTGCGTTTGTACGCAGACAAGACGGGTCGAGCTCGTGCAGGAAGCGTGACGGGTCGCAAAACTCGGTCTTGCCATAACGGAAACGGCTCTTGGCGTTGCTCAGTATCAGGTATTCTTTGGCTCGGGTGATGGCTACGTAGAAAAGACGTCGTTCTTCTTCGAGCCCACGCAGGGTGTCGGAGCTCATTTCGGAGGGGAAGAGACCCTCTTCGAGACCTACAATGAAGACGGTTCGGAATTCAAGACCTTTTGAGGTATGTATTGTCATTAGGGTGACACGATCTTCTTCTTCTCCTTCGCTCTGGTCTAGGTCAGAAAGTAGGGAGACTTCCTGGAGATAGTCGGTAATGAGTGTACTTTGACCTTGTTGCTCATGCTCTTCGACGTAGGCGGCTATGCCGTCGACAAGTTCCTGAAGGTTCTCTCGTCGAGTGATATCGTCAGAATCATTGCCGCTGTTAATCTCGGCCTGCATGCCGCTACGACGTATGATATCAAGGGCAAGGGTGTGGGCATCGGTGGTATGACTGAGGTCGTGGAGCTCGGTGATGAGCTGGGTGAACTTGGTGAGCTTGGTCTTTGTGGCTGCTGAGACATCGAGGGTGTCGGGATGAAGTATGACTTCCCAGGGTGACATCTCTGTCTCTGACGAATAGGCGAAGACTTTGCTGAGTGTGGTGGCTCCGATACCTCGTGTGGGGTAATTTATTATACGGCGGAGTGCTTCCTCGTCGTGAGGGTTGACGATAAGACGCAGATAGGCTATGACATCCTTGATTTCCTTGCGTTGGTAGAAACTGAGCCCTCCGTATACTCTATATGGAATGGGAGCCTTGCGCATGGCCTCTTCGAAGGCTCGGCTCTGGGCATTGGTGCGGTAGAGTATGGCTATCTGGTTGTAGGGTATCAGTTCGTTGTTGTGGAACTCGCGTATGCAGCGTACTACGGCATTAGCCTCATCTATATCACTATATGTCTGCATGAGGGTGATGGGCTCGCCTATGCTGCCGTCAGAGTAGACGCTTTTCTTGATTTGTCCGCGATTGTGACTGATGAGGGAATTTGCTGCAGTAACGATGGTCTGGGTGGAGCGGTAATTTCGTTCGAGTTTGAAGAGTCGGCTGTCGGGATAACGCTCTTGGAAACGAAGTATGTTGTCGATATTGGCTCCGCGGAATGAATATATGCTCTGGGCGTCATCGCCTACGACGGAGACTCGCTGGCGATGTTGTGTGAGGAGCCATACTATCTGATGTTGGGCGTAGTTGGTATCCTGATACTCGTCTACGAGGACGAACTGGAAACGTTCCTCCCATTTTGCTGCTATATCAGGGTGCTGGCTGAAGAGGAGCCAAGTATTGAGAAGGAGGTCGTCAAAGTCCATGGCTGAGGATTGGCGCAGACGCTGGTTGTAGCGAGTGTATATCTCGCCTGTCATGGGCATTCGGGCTTGAGTGTCGTGTCTCATGTTCTCCGTGTTGGCCCGGTATGCCGACGGGAGTATGAGATGGTTCTTTGCCATGGAGATGCGTGAGGCTACGGCTGAGGGCTTGTAGACCTTGTCGTCAAGCCCCATCTCTTTGATTATGGTCTTGACAAGGTTTTTACTGTCTGACGCGTCATATATTGTAAAGTCAGAACGGTAGTCTATATGCTGGCTCTCTGTGCGCAGGATTCGAGAGAAGATGCTGTGGAAAGTGCCCATCCATAGCATCGAAGCGCTACGAGCTCCTACTTTCTGCCCAATGCGCTCACGCATCTCGCGTGCTGCCTTGTTGGTAAAGGTCAGAGCGAGGATATTCCATGGTGACATGCCCTGCTCCATGAGGTAGGCTATCTTGTAGGTGAGGACGCGTGTCTTGCCTGATCCTGCTCCGGCTATGACAAGCGAGGGGTGGTCGCAGCATATTACTGCCTCACGTTGTGATTCGTTGAGTTCGT
>CALZLQ010000037.1 GCA_945788385.1 uncultured Prevotellaceae bacterium | reverse complement strand
CCTATGGTGCATGATATAGGACGTGCTCCGATTATTGCTCTTACTGCCACGGCTACGGACAAGGTGCGACGCGATATAAAAAAGAATTTGGGCATACTTCGTGCCAAGGATTTCGTGAGTTCGTTCAATCGCCCGAATCTGTACTATGAGGTGCGCCCCAAGAGCAAGGATATAGACAAGGATATCATACGCTTTGTCCTTCAGCACAAGGGCAAGAGTGGTATTGTGTATTGTCTCAGTCGCAAGAAGGTGGAGCAACTCGCGGAGATACTCCGTGCTAACCATATCAATGCGCGGGCATATCATGCTGGCATGGAGACTACGGAACGAAACCAGACTCAGGATGACTTTATCATGGAGCGTCTTGATGTCATAGTTGCGACCATAGCTTTCGGCATGGGAATAGACAAGGCTGATGTGCGATTTGTCATACACTACGACATACCTAAGAGTCTGGAGGCGTATTATCAGGAGACTGGACGTGCAGGACGTGATGGGGGCGAGGGGATATGTCTGGCTTTCTATTCGCCGAAAGACCTCGACAAGCTGCGTAAGTTTATGGAGGGCAAGCCTGTGGCAGAACAGGATATAGGCAACCAGCTTTTGGCTGAGACAAAAGCCTATGTCGAGTCGAGTGTGTGCCGCAGGAAAATGCTTTTGCATTATTTTGGGGAAAACTATCCTGAGGAGAACTGTCATCATTGCGACAATTGTCTTCACCCACACAAATACGTGGAAGGCAAGCATGGTCTCGTAGCGGTGCTCAAAGTCATACAGAGGATTAGAGAAAAGTTCAAGGTAGACCATATTATTGACATCATCACAGGTGTGGAGTGTGAGGAGATTCTCCTGCACTGCCACGAACAACTCCCGGAGTTCGGCTATGGCAAGGACAAGAGCCGTGCGTATTGGAGTGCTCTCATACGTCAGGGTATGATATCTGGATATATTGAAAAAGAGGTGGAAAACTATGGGTTGCTCAAGATTACAAAGAGGGGGCATGAGTTTATGCGTTCCCCCAAACCTTTCCAGTTTCTTGAGAATGCAGAGTTTACTGATGATGTCCCAGAGCTTGAAGAGGGTACTGGTGTTCTTGACGAACCTCTGTTCCGGATGCTAAAGAACTTGCGCAAGAAGCGCGCTCAGACACTTGGCATTCCTCCGTATGTCATCTTTCAGGAATCGTCTCTTGAGGCCATGGCAACAGTGTATCCCATCACTGTTGAGGAGCTCCAGAATATACCTGGAGTGGGGCAGGGCAAGGCAGCAAGATATGGTAGAGAGTTTTGCGACCTCATACGCAAGCATTGTGAGGACAACGAGATAGAACGTCCGCTCGACTTGCGTGTGCGTACTGTGGTGGGGCGTAGCAAACAGAAGGTGACCATCATACAAAAGATTGACCGCAAGATGAATCTGAAGGATGTTGCCAAGGGATTGGGCATATCGTATGAGCAGTTGCTTGATGAGATTGAAGCTATTGTATATAGTGGCACTAAGGTTGACATCAATTATTATATCAATGAGGTCATGGACGAGGACTATATGCTTGACATATATGACTATTTTCATGACGAGTCACAGAGCGACCGTATCTCTGTGGCGATGAAGGAGCTTGGGCCTGACTATGAGGAGAATGACATACGTCTGGTGCGCATCAAGTTCTTGAGCGAGGTGGGCAATTAGGGATTCCGTCTCTGTGCTGTGCTATGCCTGAGCTCTTCGGGCAAGTCATGCAAAACATGTTTTGTGGTTATATCGTCCTACAATTCCAAATCAAAATCAGGTTTTTATTTGGAATTGTGCTTGCTTATTCGTAACTTTGCACCCAAATATATAAATATAAAAGTTGAAAACTATGGCATCATTCATTGAAGACAAGATTGTTATGGAGGGCATCACGTTTGACGATGTTCTGTTGATTCCTGCTTATTCTGAGGTGCTTCCACGCGAGGTGAACCTCAGCACCAAATTCTCAAGAAACATCGAGCTGAAGATTCCGTTCGTGACGGCTGCGATGGATACTGTTACTGAGGCCCCTATGGCAATAGCTATAGCACGCGAGGGAGGAATCGGTGTCATCCATAAGAATATGTCTATCGAGGAACAGGCACGTCAGGTGGCAATCGTGAAGCGTGCGGAGAATGGTATGATTTACGACCCCGTCACCATCAAACGTGGCAAGACCGTGGCTGATGCGCTTGCTCTGATGGCTGAGTATCACATCGGCGGTATACCTGTGGTAGATGATGACAACCACCTCGTAGGTATTGTAACCAACCGTGACCTGCGCTTTGAGAGAAATACAGCACGCTTGATTGACGATGTTATGACGAGCGAGAATCTCGTGACTACGACCGACAAGACAGACTTGATGGCTGCGAGTGATATCCTCCAGGAGAACAAGATTGAGAAACTCCCTGTAGTAGATGATGCCAATCACCTCATCGGTCTTATTACCTACAAGGATATTACCAAGGCGAAGGACAAGCCGATGGCGTGCAAGGATTCGAAGGGACGTCTGCGTGTGGCGGCAGGTGTGGGTGTGACAGCCGATACGTTCCAACGAATGGAGGCCTTGGTAAAGGCTGGTGTGGATGCCATTATCATTGATACGGCACATGGCCACAGTGCAGGAGTCATAGAGAAAGTCAAGGAAGCCAAGGCTGCATTCCCTGATGTAGACATCGTGGTAGGAAATATCGCTACTGGCGAGGCTGCAAAGATGCTTGTGGAGGCTGGTGCTGACGCCGTAAAGGTTGGTATAGGCCCTGGCAGTATTTGTACCACGCGAGTAGTGGCAGGTGTAGGTGTGCCACAACTCTCAGCCGTATACGATGTGGCTTCGGCCCTTGTCGGTACAGGAGTGCCGTTGATTGCTGATGGAGGTTTGCGCTATAGCGGTGATGTAGTCAAAGCTTTGGCTGCAGGAGGATATAGCGTAATGATAGGTTCTTTGGTGGCAGGTACTGAAGAGGCTCCGGGTGAGACGATTCTGTTCAATGGCCGTAAGTTTAAGGCATACCGTGGCATGGGTTCGCTTGAAGCCATGGAGAAGGGCAGTGCAGACAGGTATTTCCAAGGTGGCGTCAAAGAGACCAAGAAGCTTGTGCCAGAGGGTATTGCCGGACGTGTGCCATACAAGGGTACTGTACAAGAGGTTTTGTACCAGCTCGTAGGAGGGTTGCGTAGCGGCATGGGCTATTGTGGAGCACACAATATCAGTGAGTTGCACAATGCCAAGTTTACTCGTATCACTAATGCAGGCATGCTCGAGAGCCATCCGCACGAAGTCATCATAACAAGTGAGGCTCCAAACTACAGTCGTCCACAGTAGTTTTTCTTTTGATATTCTTTTGCAAAAAAACATATACAACGAATAAATGACGATGAAAAGAACTTGTCTTATCTCATGCTTTGTGTTGTGTGTGAGCCTCGGCTTGATGGCTCAGTCTGATGACCCTGTGGTGATGACTGTGGGGAACGAAAAGGTGACGAGGAGTGAGTTTGAATACAACTTCAACAAGAACAATACTGATGCCGTAGTAGACAAGAAGAGCGTGCGTGAGTATGCTGACATGTATGCCGTATATCGCATGAAGGTACTTGCTGCGCTTGACAACAAGCTTGATACGGTGACTTCATATCAGAAGGAGTTTCGCCATTATCGCGATTTGCAGATAAGGCCTTTGCTTGTATCAGATGCCGTGGTAGAGGAGGAGTGTACCAAATACTACAATCGTATGTTGGAGTCACTCGGAGGTAAGGACCTGATAAAGCCTGCCCACATATTCCTGATGTTGGGCCAAAATGCGTCAAATGAGCAGATAGAGGCTACAAAGGTACGTATTGACAGTATATACAACGCTTTGACAGAAGGTGCGGATTTTGAGACTCTTGCCAAGGAGCTGAGCCAGGATCGTCAGACCGCTGTCAAGGGTGGTGTATTGCCATGGGTAGGTCCGGGGCAGACACTCAAGGAGTTTGAAGATGCCGCATACGCTCTGAAGGTAGGCGAGATGAGTAAACCCGTACAGAGTCCTGTGGGCTATCATATCATCAAGATGACGGAGCGCAAGGATCTCGAGCCTTTTGATTCGCTTCATACAAAGATTCATGCATATCTGGAGCGTAGGGGCATACGAGACCAGCTTGCTGGAGTTGTAGTAGACTCGCTCCTTGCCAAGTACAATGGCGAAAAGACAGCCGAAGACATACTCGACATGGAAACAGAGCGTCTCTGTGCTCAGGACAAGGAATTGAAATATCTTGTCAAAGAGTATCATGACGGTCTCTTGCTCTACGACCTGTGCTCCAAGCAGATATGGGAGCCTGCCAAGGCAGACACTGTAGGTATTGAGAAATATTTCAAGGCAAACAAGAAGTCATACGCATGGGACAAGCCTCACTTCGCAGGTATGGTCTATTACTGTAAGAACGAAGCAGATGTCGCTGCCGTTAAGAAATTGCTCAAGAAGGTGCCCGAAGACCAGTGGATAACTACAATACGCGGAGCATACAACAAGGACAGCGTTGCCGTGCGCATGGAGAAACGTTTGTTTGCCGAGGGAGAAAATGACAACGTTGATGTGCTGGCTCTCAAGGCTAAAGGCAAGGAACTCAAGCCTGTAAAGGATTTCCCATACGTAGGTGTGGTAGGCAGAGTGCTCAAAAAAGGACCGGCCAAATGGACAGATGTGTCAGCCCAAGTGGTTCAGGACTATCAGAAGGTGAAGGAGGACGAGTATGTGGAAACTCTCCGCAGAAAATATCCTGTGGTGATAAACGAGAATGTGCTCTCGACTGTGAATCAAACGGGCAACGACTAAATACTTATAGGAAATACGATGAAAAGAATCCTGCTCTGTGTGTTTGCGGTGTATACTGTATGTGTGGCACAGGCACAGAACCATACCGTAGACGAAGTAGTCTGGGTGGTGGGCGATGAAGCCATACTCCGTTCGGACGTGGAGAGGTATCGCAACGACTACAATGCGCAAGTCAAGGGCGACCCCTATTGTGTCATCCCCGAGCAGTTGGCCATACAGAAACTTTTCTTGCATCAGGCGGTCATAGACAGCATCACTCCCGATGAGAGCCAGTTGAGCAAACTCGTTGAGACCGAGATTAACAACCGTGTACTTATGGCTGGTAGCCGTGAGCGTCTCGAAGAGTATATGCGCATGAGCACGACCCAGATGCGAGAGCTCATGACCGAGCAGTATCGCACCGAGATGATAGTAAGCCAGGTGAAGCAGAAACTTACTGAGGATGTCAAGATAACTCCGGCAGAGGTGCGCAAGTATTACCGAGACCTGCCAGAGGACTCGTTGCCCTATGTCCCCATGAAAGTGGAGGTGCAGATACTCGTCCAGCATCCGCGTGTGTCGCGTCAGGAAGTAGAGCGGGTCAAGGAGCAACTGCGTGGGTGGGCAGAACGAGTCACCAACGGTACTACGAGTTTCTCCGCTCTCGCACGAATGTTTTCGCAAGACGATGGTTCCGCACGCCAAGGAGGCGAACTCGACTATTATGGCAAGACAGACCTCGATCCAGCCTTTGCAGGAGTAGCTTTCTCACTCAACGACCCCAAGAAAGTCAGCAAGGTGGTGCAGAGCGAATTTGGATTTCACATCATTCAGCTCATTGACAAGCGTGGTGACAAGGTAAAGGTACGCCACATTCTGCGCCGACCTGAGGTGGACCCCAAGGATATGGAAGCGTGTCTTGCACGTCTCGACTCGATTGCCGCAGATATGAAGAAGGGCGAGTTTACCTTTGAGATGGCTGCTCAAGACCTTTCGCAGGACAAGGAGACCCGCAACAATCATGGCATAATGCTCAATCAGAATATGCAGACGGGCGAGCGTTCCACCAAGTTTGAGATGGGCGAACTGCCAGGAGAGATAGCGCGTCTCGTTGACAAAATGCAAGAAGGGGAGATTTCTGAGCCTTTCACCATGATTGACAAGAAGGGTAGGGAGGTAGGAGCCATCATCAAGTTGAAAAAACGCATACCAGCCCACAGAGCTAATGTCACCGAAGACTTCCAGAGTCTTAAAAACGCAGTCGAAGGGCGTAAGAAGGCCGAGGTGGTAGACAAGTGGATACGCGAAAAGCAGCGCAGCACATACGTACGTATCAAGGAGGGATGGCGTTCGTGTGAGTTTAAGTATCCCGGCTGGGTGAAGTGAACAATGTGTAAGTATTGAAGACAAGGATTACCGCCATATTATGCATACTGTCTGCCGTAGTGCTCACAGTTCTGGCCGAGAGCAGGGTGTATCTGCTGCACTCGGACAGATTGTATTTTGACTCATCCGTCAACAAGGAAGCCCAGTTCCTCGTAGGCAATGTCCAGTTCCGCCACGACGATGTGCTCATGTGGTGTGACAGTGCTCTGTACTACGAAGCATCAAACAGCTTTGATGCTTTTGGTAGTATACGCATGATACAAGGCGACACACTGAGTCTTACAGGCGATGAGCTTTACTACAATGGTTTGGAGAAGCTCGCGAGGGTCAGGTACAATGTAGTGCTGAAGCACCGCGACATGACGCTCTATACAGACTCCTTGGACTATGACCGTCTTTACAACGTAGGCTATTTCTTTGAGGGAGGTCATCTCGTCGACAAGGATAATGACCTCGTCTCGGACTGGGGCGAGTATCACCCCGACAAGCGAGATGCCATCTTCAACTACAACGTAAAGATGGTGACGCCAGCACCTCCTAAGGCGCCCAAGACCATACTGCTTACCGATACATTGCATTATGATATGCGTACAGCCATAGGTCATGCCCTCGGGCCGAGCACCATTGACGACGGCAGCACTCACGTCTATACTGAGTCAGGCTATCTCAATACCCGCAACGACAATATGATACTTCTGGAGCGGAGTGAACTCAATGATAACGGGAAGAAGCTAGTGGGAGACAGTGTAAACTGGAACAGTACAGACTCCATCGGGGAAGCCTTCGGCAACGTAGTCTATACGGACATCATCAATCAGAACATGATGACGGGCAACTACGTCTACTACGAGAACAAGACAGGATACAGCATGGGCACAGACTCGCTCTGCCTCATAGACTTCTCGCAAGGCAAAGATACCATGTACCTCCATGCCGACACACTCAAGATGTATACGCGCAATATCAACACCGACTCCGTATGGCGTGACCTCCATGCCTACCATCGGGTGAGGATGTATCGCAATGACCTGCAGGGAGTATGCGACTCGCTTGTCTATCACGGACGGGACTCTGTAGCCATAATGTACCGCGATCCTATAGTATGGATGGGCTCGCAGCAGATGCTCGGCGAAGAGATAAGAGCCTTCATGAACGACAGCACCATAGATAGCGTACAAGTGCTCAGACAGACCTTGTCGTGCGAGAAGATAGATGACGACAACCATTTCAACCAGATATCAGGTCATGAAATACACTCATACCTGCGCGACGGCGAAGTCTACCTCACCCATGTCATTGGCAATGTATATGTCAAGTATTATCCTCTCGATGACGACAGTCTGATGATAGGTCTTAACCACACCGAGAGTACAGAGCTCAAGATGTTTATGGGCGAGGACCGCAAGCTCGAACGCATGTGGATGCCGGCAGCTACGGGTACACTCTTCCCTATACTGAAGATTCCGGAGTCTCAGAGATTTCTGGAGAATTTCCAATGGTTTGACTACATACGCCCCCTTGACAGATACGATATCTACGTATGGCGAGGCAAGCGGTCGGGCACAGAACTGAAAGAGAAGAAACAACGCAAGGTCCCCTTGCAGAAACTCGAAAACATACACACAAGGAAAAATGGGAATGTTCAAGGCACGCGAGCCCCGCAAGTTCCGCAGGGTGAGCATATACACTGACGAGCGCAGAGAGAAATTGCAACAATTGGTCAATGAGGTGAAAGCCGAGGAGTCAGCTCCTGAGGAGAAAACTCCCGTGACGGTTGAGGACGTGATGCGCAATGACCGCTTCAAAGGTAAATTCTCACAATATACCCCCAGAGCACAGCGTCACAGCGAAGGTGGCAGCAATCGACTCGCCTGGCCAATAGCTCTGATGGCTATACTGATTCTGATAATGATATGGCATTATCTCCTGACGGGGAATGTTCATTTATAAAAAAGGGGCTATAATAGATGGTCAATAGCCGAATAATAGGCCAGTTTTACCTGAAAATCTCAAAACTTCGACAAAAGTGAATATTGTCCAGCTCTTACCAGAGAATGTAGTCAGTCAGATTGCGGCAGGTGAAGTCGTGCAGCGTCCGTCGTCTGTCATCAAGGAATTGATGGAGAATGCCATCGATGCAGGGGCGAGTTGTATCGACGTTATTGTCGAAGATGCTGGTCGCTCACTTTTACAAGTGATAGACAATGGAAAGGGAATGAGTCCTGAAGACGCGTCGCTTGCATTCAAACATCATGCAACGAGCAAGATACGCCACGCCGAAGACCTCTTTACGCTCCGCACCATGGGGTTTCGTGGCGAAGCTCTGCCATCGATAGCCGCTGTATCGCAAGTTGTATTGCAGACCCGTACCCCTGATGCAGAGTTGGGCACCCAGATAGAGATAGCAGCCAGTGAGATATCCAGCCAGCAACCCTGTGTATGTCAGGTAGGCTCGAATTTCGTCGTTCGCAACCTCTTTTACAACATACCTGCCCGGCGCAAGTTCCTCAAGTCCAACACCACCGAGCAGAACAATATCATACAGGAGTTTCAGCGTGTGTCACTCGTCAATCCCTCAGTAGAGTTCTCACTCACTACCGACGGGACACTCCAGACACGTCTTGTCCCCTCCAATACCCGACGCCGCATCGTAGACATCTTCGGGCGCAAGACGGGAGACCAGCTCTTGCAAATCGAAGCCGACACCTCGCTTGTACGTTTGACGGGCTATGTGGGTCGTCCGGAGACATCGCGCAAGAAAGGAGTACATCAATACTTTTTTGTCAACGGCAGATACATGCGCCATGCCTATTTCAACAGAGCCGTACAAAAGGCCTTCGAAGGACTCATTCCAGCCGACGAACAGATACCATACTTTATATATTTTGAAGTAGACCCGGCAAGTGTCGATGTAAATATCAGTCCGACCAAGACCGAAGTCAAGTTTGAAAATGAGCCCTCACTCTGGCAGATAATCATAGCTTCAATCAAGGAGTCGTTAGGTAAATATAACGTTGCCCCATCTATCAGTTTTGACGAAGCGCGAGACATAGTCGACATACCAGTATTTGAAAAGCACACGCATGTGCCAGCACCACAACTACATATAGACAAGACTTACAACCCTTTCAAAGCCTCGTCACATACGCCAGATGTCGCCACAGAATATCGCGCCAAGACCACAGCCTCAGACTGGCAAAGCCTGTACGAAGGACTTGGCGACATGGTCAAAGAGGAAACCGTGAGTGAGATGAACCTCCCCTTTGATGGGCAAAACGACCACCTCAATGCTACAGTGGGGCAAATTCTGCAATACCGTGGGCGATACCTCATACTCACTTGCGAACAGGGGCTGATGCTCATCGACCAGCGACGCGCCCACACTCGTATACTATACGACAGATATGTAGAGCAGGCAAGCAGACGCAAGGCAGTCACGCAGGGGCTCCTGTTCCCCGAACTGCTCCAGTTGAGTCTTGCAGACTCGCAGCTCATGGACACGATGATGGACTACTTCCATCTTCTTGGCTTTGAGATAGAATCGCTCGGACACGGAAGTTACTCCATAAACAGTGTCCCCACAGACATACAAGGTCTCGACCCCCGACGTCTGGTATGTGAGATGATAGAGGAAGCACGTACCGAGACGCACACCGACACACAAGTCTATCAGACAGCATTAGCCCTTGCCCTCGCGCGTAGGGCGAGCATCGCAGATGGACAGGTGCTCTCGGTCGACGAGACCCAGCACCTTGTTGGCGAGCTCTTCAAGAGCAGCAACCCCAATATCACCCCAGATGGTAAAAAGATACTTACGATACTTCAGCACGAAGACGTAATATCGTTGTTAGGCTGAAATATATATATACAAAAACAAACAAATCATACCATATATGGAAAAGAAAGACAGAATCATACTGACAGG